>DATDHE010000536.1:0-51894 GCA_036521695.1 Candidatus Acidiferrum sp.
AGGGATTCCATTTGCGCGAGTTCGCCGGACGTGGGAGCGCGATCGTCATCGCCGATGATGGCTTCGCGAACCTGCGCGGAGCCCACGTAGGTGCCGATGTTGATGGGAGTGCCTTGCTTTTCGAGGCGGCGGAAATAGCCGTCGAGCGTGGTCCAGTCGACGGTGAATTTAAATTGATCGAGGAAAGGTTTGAGCGGGGCGAGAGTTTTTTCGTTTTGCGGAGCGATGGATCCGCCTTCGCCGGTGATTTCCGAGGTGATGCCTTGGGAGAGTTTGCTGAGAGAGCGATTGTCGAGAAGAAGAGCAGATTCGGATTGGCCGAGCATGTCGATGAAACCGGGAGAGACGATTTGGCCTTGGGCATCGATTTCGCGTTTGGCGGCAGCTTTGCTCAGATCGCCGATGGCGGCAATGCGGTCGCCCTGGATGGCGACGTCGGCGGCGTACCAAGGATTGCCAGTACCGTCGATGATGTGGCCGTTGCGGATGATGATGTCGTACGTTCCCGGCGCGGCCGGCGAGCCGGACTTCGAAGTTGATGCAGTGGGTGCCTCGAGGGGGGCGTCATAAGCCGCGGCGGCAATTTCGCCTAGAGCTTGGCCGCCGATTTCTTGAGCGGCATCTGGATCGGGTGGGATTGTGACGTGATTGACGTACGCTGCGAAGGCTAGCTTCTGGCCTCTGGCGGTGATAACGAATCCGGCGAGCCCTTTGCCATTGAGCATCATTTTGCCGTTGAGCTTGTCCTCGGAACCGAATGTGCCGGTTTTTGCGGAGACGTGGCCTGCTCCGGGATTGTTGACCTGAATTTTGGCGAGCGTGCCGTCTTTGCCAAGAATCGGAAGCGCTTTGAAGAAAACTGGGAAGTCGGGACGAGTGCTCCAGTAGGCCATGTAGTGGGCCATGAAATCCGGGCTGAAGAGGTCGGCCCAATCGCCACCTTCGCCGTCGCCTTGCGAGGCGCCGGAAAGATCGAGATTGGCTTCTTGAAGAAAGGCGCGCTCGACTTTGAAGCCTGCGTGGACGGGATCAGTGAAATTTTTAGCGACGAGCACGCCGAGAAGATAGGGTCCCATGCTGGCGTGAAGATTCTGGCTGACTTTGAGGGTGACTTTGACTTCTTCGGCGAGGGGAAGGGAAACGTGCTCGGCGACTTGGTTGTCGGGGGCGTAGAGGCGCGCGAGGGATTTGAAATCTGCCGCTGTCGCGCTCTTGGGAGCTTTGATTTCGACGCCTGCGGAGTTGAGAGACTCGGTGAGAACGGTCTCCGCAAATTTTGTGGGTGAGGGGACTGCGTAGGGTGCAGTGAGAGGATGAGAGTCGATAGGGAGGGCGCCGGTTAGCGTGACGGTGACGGTGCCGTCGGCGTTTGTGACTGTCGCCGGGTCCTCGATATCGGGTTTAGCATCAGCGGGAGACGTGGTGAGGTGATTTACAAATGTGGCGTAAGAGGTTTTTGGAGAGACGTTGAGAGAAACGGGATCGCCGGCTTTTGCGCCGGGAGTGACGACGAGGTCGATGACGTTGTCGTTCACCACGATGCTTGAGATTACGACGCCAGTACCGCCTTCGCGGCCGCCGTCGGGAAAGAGGCTGGAGTCAACGAGGACGCGGCCTTCGATTTTGCGAATGCCTTTGGCGGCGACGGCTTTGGCGAGCCCTTTGATGACGGCGAGTGGATCGCCGGTGACGGCGGCGCCGCCGTAGGCGTGATCTTCATCAACAAAGGAAAGAGTGCCGTCGGGCTGAATACGATTGGAAAGATTGGGGTCGCCGCTGGCGACAAGGACGAGATCGCCCTTGAGCATTCCTTTTTTGTCGACCGGGCCAGTGCGGTAAATGATGGTGTGGAAGCGGAAGTCGGCGCCAAGTTTTGCGAGGACGGTGCCTTCGGTAAGAGTTTTGGTGGTGGAGGCGGGGACGAACAGTTTGTTGGCGTTGAGCGAATAGACGACTTTTCCGGTTTCGACGGAATAGAACTCGATGCCGAAATTCGCGTGGGCGAATTCGGGGCGGTCCACTACCTTTTGAATGCGATCGGCGAGAGAAGTGGCCGATTGCGCGCGAATCAATCCCGGCGCTGCTGCAAATGAAACTGTGAGACAGAGTGCAACGGCGAGCTGGCAAATGCGGCTTCTGCTATGCAAGGTAAAATCCTCCAGAAAAAATGGCTGGGACTTGTGCGCGCTATTGCGCGCTGGCGAGTCCTTGGCCGGAATGCAAATCTTCAAACTTGATGTTCAAGATCGGGTATTCGTGCCAGTCTTTGTAATCGAAGTGCCACCACTCGTGCTCGTAGACAGTGAAGCCTTCCGATTCCATAGCGCGACGGAGCAGGTCGCGGTGCCAGCGCTGGAGAGAGGTGCCGCCGGGATAATCAGGGAACGAGCGAGGCGACATTTCGTCGTACGTGCCGGGCATTTCGATGGGCTTGTCGGTGGCGAGATCGTAGAGTGTAAGGTCGACGGCGCAGCCGCGATTGTGGCGCGAGCCTTGAGACGGGTCGGCGACAAAGATTTTGCCTTCCGGAGGAGTGGCGTCCCAGAAAATTTTGGTGACGTACCACGGGCGGTAAGCGTCGTGAATGAGCAGACCGTATCCGAGCGGCTGAAGTTTGTGCAGCACGCGAACGAGAGCCTCTGCGGCGGCCCGCTGCAAGAACGCACGCGCCTGCGTGTAAACCGGCGTGCCGAGAAAATCGTTTGTGGTGGCATAGCGGATATCGAGATGAATAGCGGGGCCGAGAGTCGTGAGTTCGACGAGTTCAGGCTTGCGAAAGGTGCCATCCTCGTGGGGCGGAGAAGCCGCCAGAGCATCGTGTCGAAGTTCTTCCATTGGTCTTACGGGCTTTATGACAACTTGAACCGTGGCGTTCGCCTCAGGTGAGAGCCTTCCGTCTTCGAGGCCACTGATGGTGAGGACGCGCTCACCTTGCCTGTTGACACGAAATTGCAAATCAGATTTCCGGCTAGACGGAGGCGGTGTGTTTGCCGGAAACTCTTCAATTGCTTTGTATTTAGCCTCGTCCGATTTGAGCTCACGCAACAGTAGCAGGATGAGGCCATCCTTCTCGCCGAGCACGAAGGCAATGCCAGTGCTTTGGTTCGCTGCGGATGGACCGTATTCGCCGATCCAAGGTTTCCACGCTTGCGGGACGTCAGGTGGCTTTGGCCCGGGAGCGAGAGATGCGGAAGATTGACCGGTGATGATGCCAGGGGCCCAGAGCAAAAGCGCAGCAAGCAGTAGAGGCAAGAGTTGGAAAGGAAACCTGAGTCTTGGTTTTGCAGACGTGCTCATCGCTCTGACTGGTTTGCTGTAAAGCATTTGCGTGTCCCTTGTCCGATCAAGGTGTCTGCTACAAGCGGTAAAACATAATAGCCGAGAACGGGAATCCGTGCGAGATACAAATGTTGCCGGACTATGGTCAACCCAGCTTTTGGAAAGCCGCGAAGCGCTAGAGTGGCGTTGTAATGGCGATTCAAGCAGGGCTTACGCAATGGAACACAGAAACGTTTGTTGCACTACGACCGAAAAGAGGTCAGACGCTGTACCAGCGGAAGCTTTTGCGCTGCTCTTCGGCTATTTCCTTGAGAATGGCTAGGGTTTGTGGGCGTCGGTACTGTCCGCAAGCGGCTAAGATGGCGTTGACGAGCGCAACGGGTGCGGAATACGAAGCGCCAAACGAAGTGGACTCGACGCTAGCGAGAAAGACCTCGTCGCATTCGCGGGCGAGGGGCGAGACATAGGTGTCGGTGATACCGACGCAGTAGGCGCTGCGGGCGTGTGCCAGGTGCACGCCTTCCACGGTTTGCCGGAGGCCGCGTCGAAAGCTGATAGCCAGGACGAGGTCACGTTGATTCACGGTTCGAACGAGGTGAGCGATGCGTCCCGCAGATGTAGCGGTAAACACCGGGAGTCCGAGAAGTGTAATTTGGTACTCCAAATAATCGGCCAGAATAGCTGCAAGATCGCCGGCGAGCAGCACGATGCGCCGCGCTTCGTAGAAACGCTTGGCGAGGGAGACCAGACGCTGTGCATCGAGACTGTTCTTCAGCCCGTGTAGATTCTTGAGGTCTTGCTCAAGGGCGTCGCGAACATAAGCGGGCATGCTGGTGACCTTGCCCGCGGATTGCATGGTGTCGAGAGATGTCGCAAAAGCGATGGAGAGGTCGTGGAGATGGCGCTGAAAGTCGCGATAGCTGGCAAAACCGAGGCCGCGGACGATGCGAACGACCGTGGCGGGGTCAGTTTTGAGGCGCTTGGCCATCGCGCGGACGCTTAAGAGGACGTAGTCGCGGGGATGCTCGAGAATCGGGCGAATAATCTCCTGGCGCTTGGCGCTGAGCAGTTCGATGCGCTCCGCGAGGGAAGGAGCCGAGGCTTGAGGGGGAACGGGTGGTCGTTTCATGGCGCCAGAGAATTGCCTAAAAGCTCCGTCGTGTCAACTATGCTGAATAGTTAATTCGAATGACGATTTGAAGATATAGCCAGTGTCGCCAACAGGCGATGCGTTCCGGTAGCCACGCGAAACGTACGTACCGCTTCAGGTTCACAATACACATTCAACTGAAAAGGACGGGGTAAAAGGTAGTTCCGCTACATTTTATTTCTTCGAGGCTGCGGCTTTTTCTTCGAGGCCCGGGGCGATGACTGGCTGAAGAAAAGGCATCATGGCGCGAAGTTTGGGGCCAAGTTGCTCGACGGGATGGCCTTGCTCGCGCTTGCGAGTGGCGAGGAAATTCGGGCATCCAGCTTCGTTTTCCGCGACCCACTTTTTTGCAAAACTGCCGTCGCGGATTTCGGCGAGAATTTGGCGCATCTCGTCGCGCGTTTTTTGCGTGATGATGCGCGGACCGGCGGTGTAGTCGCCGTGCTCGGCGGTGTCGCTGACCGAATAGCGCATGTAGCTGAGGCCGCCGCGGTAAATGAGATCGACGATGAGCTTGAGCTCGTGCATGCACTCGAAGTAAGCGACTTCGGGTTGATAGCCCGCCGCGACGAGCGTGTCAAAGCCCGCTTTGATGAGTTCGCTGACGCCGCCGCAGAGGACGGCTTGTTCACCGAAAAGATCAGTTTCGGTTTCCTCGGTAAAGGTGGTTTCGAGAACGCCAGCGCGCGTGCAGCCGAGGCCTTTGCCGTAGGAGAGCGCGAGGGCTTTGGCGCTGCCGCTCGCGTCTTGTTCAATGGCGATGAGTGCGGGCGTGCCTCCGCCTTCGGTGAAAACTTCGCGAACGCGATGGCCGGGGGCTTTCGGCGCGATCATGGAGACGTCGACAGTCGCAGGGGGTTTGATGGTGCCGAAACGGATGTTGAAGCCGTGCGCGAACATCAGCGTCTTGCCTTTAGAGAGGTGCGGTTCGATTTGTTCGCGGTAGAGTTTGGGCTGCTTGGTGTCTGGCGCGAGAATCATGATGACGTCGGCCCATGCAGCGGCTTGCGCGGGCGTGTTGACGGTGAGACCTTCCTTTTCAGCTTTGGCGCGCGAAGCGCTGCCTTCGGGGAGGCCGACGCGGACGCTGACGCCGCTGTCGCGGAGATTTAGAGAATGGGCGTGGCCTTGCGAGCCGTAGCCGATGATGACGACTTTTTTGGACTGGATAAGAGCTAGGTCCGCGGAATCGTCGTAGTAGAGATTTGCCATTTTTTCCTCTTGGGCCGGGTCACGGCCGTGATTTAGAATTTTCGAAACTTGAGCTTGCTACGGTCATCCGCCGAAAGCACTGAGTGCGCGCCGTCGAAACTGCGCGACGGTATCTTCGACTCCTCCCCCACTTTTTTGTAAATGTTGCTGATAAAGGACTTAGCGTAGGTGCGAGTCTTTTAGGTGCAACACTTACGGCGTAGGGCGTAACCGCTGATTTTAAAGGGGTTATCCTCTCTATGGTCCCCCCCACGAAACTACCTAGTCACCAGCGCAGGCGCGGGAGCAGTTGACGTGGTCGGCGGACGGAGCAAGTCGCCTCCGCGGGTCATGCTGATGCGGCCGCTGCGCGCCATTTCCAGAACGCCGAAGGGGCGGAGAACTTCGAGAAGGCCGTCGATTTTGTCGACGGTCCCGGAAACCTCGATGATCAGGGATTCCGGGGCGACATCCACGACACGCGCGCGAAAGACTTTGATCAGTTCCATCAAATGGGGACGTGACTGTTGGTCGGCGAGAACTTTGATTAGCGCCAAGTCGCGCTCGAGTAAGGAGCGCTCGGAGATATTTTCTGCGAGGAGAACGTCGACTAATTTCTCCAGGCTGGCTTCGAGACGATGGCCGCCTTTTTCGTCGGTGTGCGCGACGATAGTCATGCGTGCAATCTGCGGATTGTCTGTTGGGCCGACCGTCAGCGAATCGATGTTGATGGCGAGGCGGCGGGCCAGTGAGGAGACGCGGTTGAGCACGCCTGGTTTGTTTTCGACGTATGCGATTAGTGTTTGCATGTGCTGTCCTCTTTGCTCATAACCCTCATGGCTCACTTGCCGTTTCGACGAGCGGATTATTCGGCCGGCGAATCATTTCGTGGAGCGATGCGCCTGCGGGAACCATCGGATAGACGGAATCTTCCTGCTCGACGCGGAAGTCGATGAGAACGGTTTCTTTGGATTCGCGTGCGGAGCGAATCGTGGGGAGCACATCGCCACGTGTGGTAATGCGTTCGCCGCGTATGCCGAAAGCGTTTGCCAGTGCAGCAAACTCGGGCGCGACGAGCGGAGTGGCAACGTAACGCTTGTCGTAGAAAAATTCCTGCCACTGGCGAACCATGCCGAGATAGCCGTTGTTAATGATGGCGATCTTGATGTTGATTTTTTCCTGGACGATGGTGGCGAGCTCGCACATGGTCATTTGGAAGCCGCCATCGCCGACCACGACCCAAACTTCGGAGTCGGGCTTGGCGAACTTGGCGCCTATCGCGGCGGGCAGCGCAAAACCCATCGTGCCCAAGCCGCCGGAAGTGATGAGTGTGCGCGGCTGATTGTGATGGTAGTACTGCGCTTCCCACATTTGATGTTGGCCGACGTCGGTGACGACGATGGCTTCGCCGCGCGTTTCTTTCCAAAGGTCGTTGATGACGTGGGCGGCATAAAGGTGGCCGTTATCGGGGAGGCTCTGAATGTCGCGAACTGCGGAATCACCCTTTAGTTCTTTGATGTGAGCGAGCCACGGGCCGCGGTCGGGATTCACGATATGCGGGATCAGTTTTTCGAGCGTTTCCCGCGCATCGCCGATGAGAGCCGCATCCACCTTTACGTTCTTGTTGATCTCGGCGCGGTCGATTTCGATGTGAATTTTGCGAGCGCCCTTTGCGTAGGTGCGCAGGTCACCGGTGACGCGGTCGTCGAAGCGCATGCCGACGGCGATGAGCAGGTCGGACTCTTGAATAGCGTGATTGACCCAGGCTTCGCCGTGCATGCCCATCATTCCGAGATTCATCGGATCAGAAGCAGGGAAGCAGCCAATGCCGAGCAGTGTCATAGCGACGGGAATGTCGCAAGTGCGAACAAATTGCTCAAAGGCGCGCATCGCGCCGGAAAGCATGATTCCCCGTCCGGCAAGAATGATCGGGCGCTTTGCCGTGTTCAGCAATTCGATGGCGCGATCGAATTCTTCCTGGTTGTGATTGTTGCGCACGCGCTTCTGGGGAAGTTTCGGAGTGGAGGCCTCCCAATCGAATTCGCAGGAAGCTTGTTGCGCGTCTTTGGTGATGTCGACGAGCACGGGGCCGGGACGTCCGGTGTTAGCGATGACAAACGCTTCGCGAACGGTCCGCGCGATGTCCTCGGCGCGGGAAACGACTACGTTGTGTTTTGTGATCGGCATGGTGATGCCGGTAATGTCGATTTCCTGAAAGGCGTCGGAGCCGAGCAGCTTGCTGCTCACCTGACCAGTGATGCAGACAACGGGCGAAGAATCGAGCATCGCAGTGGCAATGCCAGTGACCATGTTCGTTGCGCCCGGGCCGCTCGTGGCCATAGCCACGCCGACACCGCCAGTGGCGCGCGCGTAACCGTCGGCCATGTGCGTGGCGCCCTGTTCGTGGCGCACAAGAATGTGATGGAGCTTGGATTTGCCCAAGGCGTCATAGACGGGAAGAATGGCGCCGCCGGGATATCCGAAAATGTGCTGCACGCCCAGCTTGGTGAGTGATTCGCAGAGAATTTCTGCGCCGGTGAGCTTCATAGGGTCCTTCCCAATTGCGCGTGTGCAGGATTCGGCGCAACTGTTTGAGGCTGAGTTTGTGATGCAAAAGATGCGGGCACGGCGGTAACCGCGCCAATCGCAGCGGATGAAACGAGCAAAGCGTATTTGGCCATCACACCGCTGGTGAATCGCGGAGCGGGCGGTTTCCACGAAGCGAGGCGCTTTTGGATTTCGGCGTCCGTCAGTTCGACGTCGAGCTTGCGGCTGGGAATGTCAAACACAACGATGTCGCCATCGGCGACGGCCGCAATGGGACCGCCGTTCGCTGCTTCGGGCGCAACGTGGCCAACCATGAAGCCATGCGTGGCGCCTGAAAAGCGTCCATCGGTCAGCAGAGCCACGGAATCGCCGAGACCTGCGCCGACGAGCGCGGCGGTGACGGCAAGCATCTCTCGCATGCCGGGGCCACCTTTGGGACCTTCGTAGCGGATGACGATGACATCGCCGGCCTTGATTTGATTTTTCTCGATAGCGGCAAAAGCGAGTTCTTCGTTGTCGAAAACGCGCGCCGGTCCGCGGAAATGTTGGTAATTGTGACCGGCGACTTTGATAACACAGCCGTCGGGTGCGAGATTGCCTTTCAGAATGACGAGCCCACCCGTGGGCTTGAGTGGCGCTTCGATTTTTCTCACGACCTCCTGATGGGGTGTCTCTTTTGCTGCGGCCGCTTCTTCCGCGATCGTGCGGCCAGTGACGGTGATAGCTTCGCCGCGAAGGAATTTCGCGTCGAGGAGGCGTTTGGCTACAAGCGCAGTGCCTCCGGCCGCGTAGAGATCGGTCGCGACAAAACGTCCGCCAGGTTTGAGATCGGCAATGATGGGGACGCGGGCGCTGATGCGGTCGAAGTCATCGATGCTCAGCGGAATGCGCGCTTCGTTGGCGATTGCGAGCAAATGCAAAACGGAATTTGTCGAACCGCCAGTGGCAGCGACTCCGGCAATGGCGTTTTCTATGGCCGCTTTGGTGATGATTTTGGATGGTGTGACGTTGCCGCGCAAAAGGTCCATCACGAGCTCGCCAGCGCGATGGCCTGCATGCGCTTTGCCCGAATCCGTGGCAGGCACGCTCGAGAGTCCCATGGGGGCAATACCGAGAAATTCGCAAACGAGAGCCATGGTGTTTGCGGTGAACTGTCCGCCGCATGCGCCCGCTCCTGGACATGCCGTTTCTTCAAGCGCCTTGAGCCGCGCGTCGGACATATCGCCATGCGAATGACTGCCGATGGCTTCGTAGACATCCTGAATCGTGACAGAATGGCCTTCAAATTTGCCGGGGGCGATCGAGCCTCCGTAGAGCACGAGACCGGGGATATTCAAACGAACCAGCGCCATGATCCCGGCCGGAATGGTCTTGTCGCATCCAACCAGGACGATGAGCGCGTCGAAAAGATTGCCGCGCGTAACGAGTTCAATCGAATCGGTGATGACTTCGCGGCTGATCAACGAAGCACGCATGCCCTCCGTCCCCATGGTGATGCCGTCGGAGATCGAGATCGTGTTGAACTCGAGCGGAGTGCCGCCAGCGGCGCGGATGCCTTCCTTCACGTGTACTGCCAGCTCGCGAAGGTGATAGTTGCACGGGCCGATCTCGATCCAGGTATTCGCAACACCGATGAGAGGCTTGGCGAAATCGTCATCGCGAAGCCCGCATGCCCGCAACATGGAGCGCGCTCCAGCGCGATGGGGGCCGTCGATCAATGCGCTGCTACGAGACTTTAACGAAGATCCGGTCACAGTTGCGTTCTCCTCCGCGGGCTTTCCGAAGCGTTTCTTTCCGATACCAAGCCCAAAAAACTTGAGGCCATCATCTTAGTTTTGATGATGGCCTCGAAACCCTTGAGTGGTGCTGTGCTAGGCGGCCATCATCGATGTGTTGCTCCCCGTACGATGACAGGGATAATTCGCACGACCCCGCTAATCAACATGCCCTGCAAAAACGATGCAGAGGCGGACCGCTCCTTCGAGATGGCGACAGTAAGCATAACTAGCCGCCACGAAGATAACAGGATGGGGGCACGGAAGTCAATCAGTCAAATTAATACTTTTGTTCTCAGAAATAAGAATCAGTTATACAAATAATCCTATCAATCGAGCAGGTGGCGGCGGATTTTGCATTTCTCGAGACACACTTTCCCTACCTTGTGGTCATCTAACATCAAGGCATTGCGGTATTTGGCTGGACGCATAAACGCGGAGCGGAAATAGCTGGCGGGGACTTGGGCTTTAGGTGTCTTCGTCCACCCATTTGGCCTGTTCACAAATGCACAGGTGCACGTCTCAAGGAACGCTATCATGGTGTTTGGATTCGATGAAGCCGTGGCGGCCATGTCCCTTACGGAGTGACTGCACACGGTAGTCCGGTCGTGCCTTTGCCGTTTGACCGTTTGCAAGCTGCCCTAGCCGCCAGGTTCGATCGAAATGCCCTAGGCTGTTAACCCTTCCGATCTGTGCAGGAAAGCCAGCTTTTGCAGCAAAGGGGGATGCATGGAGTGTGACACGGATGTGTTCGTTGTGGGCGGAGGTCCGGCAGGGCTTGCGGCCGCCATTGCAGTTCGCGAGCGCGGTTTTCGAGTCATCGTTGCGGACGGCGCGAAACCACCCATTACAAAAGCATGTGGAGAAGGCTTGTTACCTGATGCACTAAAGGCCCTCGGTGAACTCGGGGTTGAACTACGCGAAGTCGATGGCTATACGCTTCGGGGCATTCGATTCGAGGATGATCGTTCGTCGGTGAGCGCCAGTTTTCCGGACGGGCCTGGCCTCGGGATGCGCCGGGAAATGTTGCATCAGAGAATGATCGAACGAGCGCGCGATTGCGGAGTTTTCTTCTTGTGGAATACGCCAGTGATGGGATTCTTTGAAGAAGGAGTCGTGGTTGGCGGGAATAAAATAGGCGCTCGGTGGGTCATTGGCGCTGACGGAGCCCAGTCGCGCGTGCGGCGATGGAGTGGGTTAGAGAGGTTGGCGCCGCAGCGAAAGAGGTTTGCGTTTCGGCTGCACTGCCGGTTGCAGCCGTGGAGCGATTTCACGGAGATCCATTGGGGCGAAGATGCGCAGGCATACGTTACGGCCGTGGGCGCGCAAGAAATATGTGTTGTGCTGATTTCAAATAAACCGGATTCGCGCTTTGATGAAACTCTTCAGAGATTTCCGAAATTGTGTAGCCGGCTCAAAGGCGCGGCGCAGGTAGGCCCCGAACGCGGGGCTGTGACTGGAATGTTTAACCTTGGTCAGGTATGGCGGGGGAATGTCGCGCTGATCGGAGATGCATCGGGCAGCGTGGATGCAATTACCGGGGAAGGACTTTCTCTCAGTTTTAGACAAGCGGCGGCGCTTGCCGATGCTCTGGCGTCAAGCGATTTACAAAGCTACCAGAGGGCGCATCGGCGTTTGCTCCGGCGTCCGCGCCTCATGGGACAAATGCTACTTTTGCTTGACCGGCGTAACGGTCTGCGAGAGCGTACCATGCGCGCCCTCGAAGCAGCCCCGCAACTATTTGAACGCATGCTTGCCTACCACGTGGGCGAGACGCGGCCGCTGCAGCTTGCGACAGCCGGCGCAGTTTTCGGCTGGCGATTTCTGGCTGCCTAATTCTGAAGGGGATAGAGATGAGACACAGTCGGTATGGTGTGCGTGTGGCCGGACGAGCCTGGATTTTCGCGTTCCTCATTTTCGTCGCGACTCGCGCTTCGTCGCAAATACCACAACCCTCACTCCAGACGAATCCCAGCGAAGTAACTCTGAATTTGGACTTAGCTCAGAGCAAATTACATTGGACGCTCGACAGCACGCTACACGCCGTTCACGGGACATTTGCTCTGAAACGAGGCGCTGTGAAATTTGATCCTGCCACCGGCAGCGCCAGCGGTGAATTCGTCGTCGATGCCACCAGCGGCCAAAGCGGCAACGACGGGCGCGATAAAAAAATGCACACGGAGATTCTCGAGAGCGCCCGCTATAGCGAGGTAATCTTTCGCGTGAAGCGGATCGAAGGGAAAGTTTTGGCGCAAGGATCATCAAACGTGCAAGTACACGGAACGTTCGTTCTGCACGGCGCGGAGCATGAACTGACGGTACCCGCACAGGCAGAACTGAACGGCAATCGCTGGAAGGGGTCGGCAAAATTCAGGGTGCCCTATATCCAGTGGGGATTGAAGAGTCCGAACACATTTCTTTTGAAAGCGGATCCCACGGTAGAGATTGTGCTGGAGCTGAGCGGCACGCTGCAAGGAGCTCTCGCGCCGTAAAGTTTGTTATTCTTCCGCTTCCTGCGTAACGATGTGAACGTCCACAGGTGGAGATTCCCGGAGAAACCGGTGCACAGCAGAAAGATAGAAGTACTTGCGCCAGTCGTGAATCGGCGCGCGTCCGAAGATCACCTGCGTAATATGTTTCGAGCGCACAAAGTCCGCTACAGTATCGGCGACGCTCCGCCCCTTTAAACGAATCACTTTTGCGCCCAGGCTTTCGGCAAAACGCAGATTTGCGGCAAGCGCGATGGCATTGTGCTCTTTCAGACCCAGCTCTCGCTCGACATGAATGACATACAATTCCGCGTCCATGCGCCGAGCCATGCGCGCGCCACGAGCGACCAGGTATTGGCCGGCTGGATTTCCAGAAATACAAATGGCCATGCGTTCGCGGACACCCCAGTTTTTGCGAATGTCCTCGTCCTCCATGTAGGTTTCGAGACTGCGGTCCACTTGCTCGGCGACCTGGCGCAGGGCGAGTTCGCGCAATGCGATCAGATTTCCGCGACGAAAAAAGTTTTTCAGCGAGCGTTCCACCTTTTCCGTGCTGTAAACGTCGCCCCGCTTCATTCGGTTATGCAGAGCTTCGGGAGTTAAATCGACCATGACGGTTTCCGTGGCCGTCAAGGGCACCCAGTCGGGAACGGTTTCCCGCACGGTGATTCCTGTGATCGAGCGCACCACCGGCGCAATGCTTTCAATGTGCTGAATATTCAGAGTAGAGACGATGTCGATCTTCGCGGCGAGAATGTCCTGAATGTCTTCGTACCGTTTGCGATGCTTGCTGCCGGGAATGTTGGTGTGGGCCAGTTCGTCGACCAGCACTACTTCCGACTTCCGCGCAAGAATGGCGTCCACATCCATTTCTTCAAAGACGGTTCCCTTGTATTCGATTCTTTTGCGCGGGACGGACTCGATTTGCGAGGACAGCTCTTCGATGCCCTTGCGGCCGTGCGTCTCCACGACGCCAATGACCACATCTTCGCCGCGGCTCCGTCGGCGGAGCGCTTCGCTCAGCATGCTATAGGTTTTTCCGACGCCCGGAGCGTAGCCGAGGAAAAGCTTAAATATGCCGCGCGCTTTCTGCGGCGGCGAAGCAACTTCCAGCCAGTCCTCGGGCTTCTTAGGCAATGTGTTACGTTCTCCGTTTCAAAGAGTGCGCATACGATAGAATAGCAGCATGCAGAGATTACTCGCCGGCCGCACCTTCGGATTTGCCGTGTCGCTGGCCATCGTCGCCGTGATCACTGTGTTCTTTCGCCACGCGCGCGACGTCAATCAGACAACCATCGCGCTCACCTTTTTGCTGGCTATTCTAGCAGTTTCGGCCGTGTGGGGGATGGCCGTGTCGGTCTTTATGTCCGTCGCGGCGGTCCTGACGATCAATTATTTTTTCCTTCCACCGGTTGGAACGTTTACGATTGCCGATCCGCAAAACTGGGTGGCGCTGCTCGCGTTCCTGGTGACCTCCATCATGGGAAGCCAGCTTTCCGCGCGGATTCGCAAGGAAGCCGATGAAGCACATCAACGCCGCCGTGAGATCGAGCGGCTGTATAAGTTCAGTCAAAAGCTCCTGGCGGAAGGAAACGTCATTCAGTTGATGAACGCAATTCCAAATTACATCGTGGAAAGTTTCGAAGGCGGCGCCGCCGAGCTTTTTCTGCCGCAAAAAGACAAATTCTACAGGTCTGGGTTTGGTGCCGCTCACCTGGACGAAGAAAAAATGAAGTCTGTCTTTCTTCGCGATGAGGCCGTCTTCGAATCGCAAGAAGGGCTGTATTTTATCCCGGTGCGGATGGGGGTCCGCCCCATTGCCAGCTTGGGAATTTCCGGCTCGCGGCTTTCGCGCCAGACGCTGGACGCCGTGGGTAGTCTCGTAGCGATCGCCATCGAACGAGCGAGGGCTGTCGAAAAGCTCGGAGAGACGGAAGCAGAGCGCCAGGGAGAGCGGCTGAAGTCTGCGCTTCTGGATTCGATCGCGCATGATTTCCGCACGCCGCTGACGTCGATCAAGGCTGCGACGACAAGCCTGCTGGCTGAGGAAACTCCTGATCGCGGACAGACTCGCGAGCTACTGACGATCATCAATGAAGAGTGCGACCGATTGAACCGTCTCGTCGAAGAAGCGGCCGAGATGTCGCGACTTGAAGCCGGAGAATTTGAGCTGGATCTAGCTCCGACAAGGATCGGAGACATCATCGAGGTGGCTCTGGCACAATGCAACACGGCGCTGGCGGGTCGACGCGTAGATTTGAACGTGAGTCCCAGTCTTCCACCTGTGCGAGCCGATTTGAATCGCATCAAAGATGCGCTCGTCCATCTTATTGACAACGCCAACATTTATTCACCGAAGGATCAGCCCATCACCATCTCCGCGGAACTAATGGGCGATACCGTCACAACCAGCGTTGCGGATCGCGGCCCTGGCATCGATGATTTCGAACAGGGCATGATCTTCGATAAGTTCTATCGCGGCAAGGATCAACGCTACCTGGTGCGCGGGACGGGAATGGGCTTGCCGATCGCGAAAGCTATCATCGCGGCGCACAAAGGCATAATTTCCGTGACCAGCCAGCTTGGGCATGGCTCAGTGTTCTCGTTTACATTGCCCGTGGACCGCAACGCGGGGGAGATGCGATGAACGCAGCTGCCATTCTTGTGGTCGATGATGAGCCGCAAATCCGGCGTGTCATGCGCGCCACGCTGTCCAGCCACGGCTACGTCATCCGAGAGGCGACGACAGGCGAAGAAGCGGTCGAAGCGGTGCGCAAAGAACGGCCCGACCTGATCTTGCTCGACGTCAACATGCCGGGAATCGGGGGCATCGAAGCGGCTCGCGAAATTCGCGAGATGTGCGACGCCCCGATCATCATGCTGACGGTGCGCAATTCGGAGCGCGATAAAGTCATCGCTCTCGATGCCGGCGCCGATGATTACGTGGTCAAACCGTTCGGAATCGAAGAGCTGCTCGCGCGAATCCGCGCCGCTCTGCGGCGATACGCGCCAGGAGATGCGATTCCCACGTTTATAACCAAAGAGCTGACGATTGATTTCGAAAACCGGCAAGTGGTCGTGCGCGGCCGCGACGTTCATCTGACGCCGAAAGAGTTCGAAGTGTTGAAGCACCTGGTCGGCAATTTGGGAAAGCCGCTTTCGCATCGCCGATTGCTGCAATCGGTCTGGGGACCGGAATACGGTGAAGAGACGGAAAACCTGCGAGTGGTGATTAATCAGTTGCGCAAGAAAATTGAGAGCGATCCGGCGCGTCCGAAATATATTGTGACAGAGCCATGGGTAGGATATCGGTTCCTGACGCCCAAGGGTGCTCCTGCAAAGTCGGCCTCGCGCAAGAGTTAGAAATTATTGTTTGAGATGCGATCCGTCGAGATCGTGATTCCACTCGACGACATTGACGCGCCTGGCCAAGTAAGCCGAACTGTCCCCCAGCGTGCGCTTTGCAACCACGCGCGTAGATCTGATTCCGCCGAGAGGCCACTGCATTTTTCCGAAGTCCGGTCGTGCGATCACAATCCACACAACCGGGCAAGGTCTCTTAGATGGGCAAGCGCAACTTTGCTTCGCAGCCGCGGCCGTCGCGACGGTTTTGCAGCGTCAACGTGCCGCCGTGGGCTTCTGCAATCTGGCGGCTTAGGACGAGACCGATGCCGGAACCACCCTGTTTTGTCGTAAAGAACGGGACGAAAAGGTTTGCCGTGTTTGAGATTCCAGGACCTTCGTCCAGCACTGAAACTTCCAGAAAGGAGCTGTAGCGGGACCAAGTTACTGTTACACCGCCTCCCGTTTCGTGCGCTGCGTCGGCGGCGTTGTGAACGAGGTTGATTAAAAGTTGTTCAAGCTGATCGGCGTCCGCCGAAATAACCAGCGGCGGTCCTTTTTCCATGCGCACTTTGGCGCGTGCTTCAAGTTTTGTGACGCGCGTGATCCACTCCGTCACATTAACCGGAGCAAGAGTTGGTTGCGGGAGCCGCGCGAGACGCGCATAAGCAGCCATGAAGCGGCCCAACGCTTCCGTGCGAGACCGGATAATGCTCAGGCCGTGGCGCATGTCTTCTAGAATCGAGGCAGCCGCGCCCGTCTGCAGCTCTGGCACGTTGGCTGTCCCCAAGAGCCCGCTTTCCAAGCTCTGTGCTACCGATTGGATCGGCGCTAGTGAATTATTCAGCTCGTGGCCGAGAACGCGGATGAGCCGTTGCCAGGCTTGCCGCTCCTCATCGCGCAACGCGCGGCTGAGGTCGCTGAGCACGATGAGATCGTGCGGCAAACCGCCTTGGCGGAAGGCGCCACGACGCACGCTCCAACGGCCGGCCCCCCCTGGAAAACTCAATTCCATCGTGCGAGCCGGGTCGCCTTCGAGGCACGCTGCCAGTCCAAGCTCCGCGGCAGTGAAGCCGAGAAGCCGCTCGCTGGGCCGAGAAAGAAGCCGTTCGCCAGCACGATTGACGAGGCGCAGCTGCCGATGGTTATCGAAGGTAAAGATGGCCACGTCGATTTCTTCCATTACAGCGCGCAGCAGCCCGGTGGCTTCGAGCGCTCCCAACCGTTGTGAACGAAGCGTTTCGCTCAGGGCATTCACTTCCAGCATGACTTCCCCGAGTGCATCATCGGAGCGCGCTTCGCGCGCGCGGAAGGAAAAATCCTGTTCGCGCATCGCGGAAAGGAGATTCGACAGCGTTTGCAGGGAGAAGACCACGCGATGCCGCAAAGAAAGCGCGAAGCCTAGCCACAAACTAAGGATAAGAAACGTTAGCGTCCACGCTGTCCGCGACGAATAGGAGCCGTTCCAGAGGAGAATCAGGGAGATTAACGATCCGGGTAATCCCGCCGCCAGCGCCAGAAGCTGGATGCGACGTTCGTACGTGAGGCGTCTCATTCCAATCCGTGTTTTTGCAGGCGGCGATACATCGCGCTGCGGCTGAGCCCCAGGGCTTTAGCCGCCTGGCTAACGTTTCCATCGTGACGAGACAACGTGCGCTGAATCAGGTGGCGCTCCACTTCATCAAGGCTCATTTCCTCCAGACGCACTGTGCCACCCGCGCCGCCGATGCGCAGACCGAGGTCGGCAGAACGGACCAATTGCCCTTGCGCGAGCAATACTCCCCGCTCGACTGCGTGATCGAGTTCGCGAACATTTCCCGGCCAGGGATGGTCAAGGAGAAGCTGCGTCGCGCCGGGATCGAAGCCCGAAATGCTTTTGCGATAGCGTTGCGCATAGCCGCGGAGGAAGTGGTGCGCCAGTAAGGCGATGTCTTCGCGGCGTTCGCGCAGCGGCGGAAGGTGAATCTCGATCGTATTCAAACGGAAAAGCAGATCCTGACGGAATCGTCCGGAGGCAGCTTCGGAAGTCACGTCAGCATTTGTCGCCGCCAAGACGCGGACATTTACGCGCCGTGTCGAAGAGGAACCGACGCGTTCAAGTTCGCCGGTTTCGAGCACCCGCAAAAGCTTGGCCTGCAGATTCAGCGGCACATTGGCGATCTCGTCTAGAAAAAGTGTGCTGCCTTCGGCAAGTTCGAAACGCCCGACGCGATCGTTTCGCGCGTCGGTGAATGCTCCTTTCACGTGGCCGAAGAGTTCGCTTTCGAAAAGGCCTTCGGAAAGGCCGCCCGCGTTCACAGTTACCATGGGTTTTCCAGAACGCTGCGAAAGCGCGTGCAGAGTTTGCGCTACAACTTCCTTTCCAGTTCCGTGCTCGCCGGTGATGAGCACGCTGGCATCTGAAGGTCCCACGCGCCCGATCAAGTCGAGCACGGGCTGCATTACGGCTGCTTCTGCGATGAGCGTGGGGCGCGATTCGGCGCGCAGCAAGCGGTTCTCGGCTTCGAGCCGCGAGGCCTGCCGCAGCGCGTTGCGTAGATCGATTTGCGTGCGCAGGATGGTCAGCAGCCGCGCATTGTCCCAGGGCTTTTGTATGAAATCGCGAGCGCCGCGCCGCATGGCCTCCACGGCGACTTCCACGCTGCTCCAAGCGGTCATCACGACCACGGGCAGCGTCGAATCCGCCGCTTGGACGCTGCTCAGCAGGTCGAGCCCCTCCTGGCCGGAAGTCGTGTCCCGTGCGTAGTTTAGATCCATGATCACCGCGTCAAACTCGCGCGACTCGATGGCCGCGAGCGCCTCGGCAGGTGAGGCTGCCAATTGCGTTTCGTAGTTCTCCCGCTTGAGTAAAAGGCGCAACGCGTCGCGGATATCCGCCTGATCGTCGGCCACAAGGACGCGATACGGATGAATGGTAGGGTTTTTCATGCGTGTCGGAAGCTGTTATACAACAAGACGAGTTCGTATTCATCGAACTGGTTGAATACAGACACGCCGGAAATCGTTGCACACTCCACTTATATCCAATAAAATCAGTAACTTAACTCTTGAAATCCGTTCTAGTTTTTGAACGAGACTGCGTCCGATAATAATCGTGAAGCTGACTCTTGCCAGCTTTCAGCCGACCTTGGCCGCGTTGCTGGTCTCGCTGACCACCCAGCCGTCTTTGAGCTGGATGACCCGATGGCTGTAGGCAGCGTTCCGCTCCGAGTGCGTTACCTGAATGATGCTGGTTCCGGCTTCGTTCAGTTTGCGGAAAAGCTCCATGATTTCTTCACCTTGGGCGGAGTGAAGATTGCCCGTTGGCTCGTCGGCCAGAATCAGCTTGGGGCTTTGGATCACGGCGCGGGCTACTCCCACGAGCTGTTGTTGTCCGCCGGAAAGCTGGTTGGGGAACAGATCCTTTTTGCCGACGATATTGAAACGGTCAAGGATGTCACAAACCAGGCTGACGCGTTCTTTGTGGGGGACGTTTTTGTAGGACAGGGGGATTTCAAGGTTCTCAAAGACCGTCAAGTTGTCAATCAAGTGGTAGCTTTGGAAGACGAAGCCGATGTTGGCTTTATGAAGCTCATTGCGCTTTTTGACGTTGAGCCTATGGACGGGCTCGCCATTGAAATAGTATTCGCCGGTCCAGGAGCCATCGAGCATCCCTATTATGCTCAGGAGCGTTGACTTTCCGGCTCCCGAGGGGCCCATGAAGGTGACAAACTCGCCCTGCTGAATCTCTAGCGACACGCGGCGCAGGACGTAAAACTTACTGCCGCCCGCTTCATAAACCTTCTCCATGTTGCGCAACTGAATCAGAGGTTCCACGCTGGCTCCTTAGCGCCGTTAATATGATAACGGCGGAAAACATCTTCCGTTTCGAGACTATCACATTTAAATCCACTCGTAGCCGTCTCGGCTGAGACCAAACAAGCCGTGGAGGCTCGCGGGTACCGAACCAGCGGACTTGTGACTCGCGGCGGCCATGGACTATTCGGACGGGCCCACGCAGGGTAAACAAGCCCCGCCCCTAAAAGGCCTGGACCGGCCCGTCTTCATTCGTATCGCAGGGCGGTGAGTGGATCCATGCGCACGGCGCGCCGCGCGGGGAGGTAGCAAGCGACTGTGGCAACCCCAGCCAAAAGCAAGGGCAGTCCCACGAAGGCAAAGGGATCGGCGACCTTGACGCCGAAGAGAAGGTTGGAAAGTGCATACGCAATCCCCAAGGCCATCGGCAAACCGATGGCCATCCCGACGATGGTCAGGAATAGCCCGTTTTGCAGGATTAGTCTCTGGACGTCCTTTGAGGTTGCGCCCATGGCCATGCGAACGCCGATTTCATGGGTGCGCTCCCCGACGGAATAGGACATCACGCCGTAAATCCCGACCGAAGCCAGAACCAGCGCGATAAGGCCCAGGATGGCCATCATCGCGGCGACATAGGCGATGCCGACGATCGAGTTGGTGATGACTTTGTTAAACGGCAGCACGTCGTAGAGTGGCAGGTTTGGATCGACTGCGGCAACCGCGCTTCGCACGGCCGGTATGAACGTTGTCGGATCGCCATCTGTCCGCAGGACCAAGGAATTGTAGAAGGGAGGCGCTTGACGATAACTCTGATAAATCGTCGGATATTCTTGTCTATCGACCCAGGTATAGTGCACATCGTCCACGATTCCCACAATCGTCATCCAAGGACTGTCCGCGTCGGCCTTGCCGATTTTAAGTTTCTTTCCCAAGGGGTTTTCGCCCTGGAAGTAGCGCCTCGCCACGTTCTGGCTGATTACCGCTACGGGCGTGGTGTCGCGGTCCGATTCACTCAATTCGCGCCCATCTCGCAGGCCGATATTCATCAAGCGAAAATAGTTAGGGCTAATCGTTTCGACGATTGTGCTGGTGGTTTGGCCTCGATCTTCCGGCGCGCGTCCCTCGATGGTGAAGGGACTTAGGCCCGTGCCACCGCCGTCGGCATAAGGTACGTAGGTGGCGAGCGCCGCGGATTGGACATGTGGTATAGCAGCAAGCCGCTGCAGCACTTGTTCGTGGAACGCCGCGCGCCCGGGTTCTTTCTGGTATTGCTCTTCCGGTAAGCTCAGACTGAGCGTTAGAACCGAATCAGGACGAAAGTTGTCATGCACCACGATAAGTGCGCGAAAGCCTTTGACGAGAAGTCCAGCACCGACCAGAAGTATGAGGGCGAGAGCAATCTCGGCGACTACGAGAACGCTTCGCAAACGGTGCCGCGATGGACCGGTGCTGGCGCCCCTGCCGCTTTCCTTTAGAGTCTCACTAATGTTGGTTTGCGAATGGAGCCAGGAGGGAGCGATCCCCGAGACAATGCCACTGGCAATGGCGATGGCCAGTGTAAACAAAAATGCGTTCATATCGAGGCTTATCGTATTCCAGCCAGCGATAAATCTCCCAACCTCGGGAGGCATATGATTCACAATTAAAAAGACCCACCACTCCGCGAGAATTAGTCCCAATGCGGCGCCCGCCAGCGAAAGCAGCACGCTCTCCGTCAGCAATTGACGGACGATGCGGCCCCGCCTCGCTCCCATGGCCATGCGCACGGCAAGTTCCTTGTGCCGGCCCGTGACCCGCGCAAATTGCACATTGGCCACGTCCGCACACGCAATCAGCAGAACAAATCCCACCGCACCTAGCAGCAAGAAGGTAAACTGCCGCGTGAGGTCGTTTGTCGCGAAATGGGGAATCGTCAGCACGCGAAGTTGCCAGCCCTTGTAAGCGTCCGGGTAGGCCTCGGCTTGCCGCGTCGCGATGGTGCGCATCTCTGCTGCAGCCTGCACAACGGAAACCTGCGGCTTCAAATGCGCGAGCACCCACAAGTAGCGCGCATCTCGTATAGTACGTTGCTGAGCGTTAAAGGAGAGTGGCACCCACGCTTCCGCTGGCTTCGGAAAGTCGAAGCCTTTAGGCATCACTCCGACGATGTCGAAAGTCTTGCCATCAACTTTGACTTTCTTTCCGAGAATGTGCGGATTGGAGGCGTAGCGCCGTTCCCAAAGACCATAGCTGAGGATAATGACTTGATCTTTTCCAACTTGTTCTTCTTCTGGCAGGAAAGTGCGGCCCATCAGGGGATGCACGCCGAGCACATCGAATAAATTCGCGCTGATCGCGAACCCCTGAACCTTTTCCGCCTCACGGTCGCCGGTTAAATTGATGGAGTTCCAAACGTACGCTCCCATTTCATCGAAAGAGTGCGCTTGCTTTTTCCATTCCAGGTATGTAACCGGGGCGACAGAATTAGTGTCGATGCCTTGCGAAGGGCGCGAGTCCACCAGAGCTACGATGCGGTCTGAGCTATCGAAGGGAACGGGATGGAGTAAAAAAGCTTCGGCCACGCTGAACATCGCCGCATTCGCACCGATGCCCAGCGCCAGGGCCGCAATGCAGACCAACGTTGTAAGACGATGCTTGACGAGCATCCGCACACCATAGCGGATGTCCTGTCCAATGGTTCCCATGGAGCGCCCCCCTGGCGGACGCCCTTACGCGCTTACGCCGGCTTCCTTGGTTTCTTCGACAATACGGCCATCAAACAGGTGAATGGTGCGTTCGGCGAAGTTCGCGTAGCGCTGGTCGTGGGTGACCATGCAAACCGTGGCGCCGTTGCGGTGCAGGTCGCGAAGCAATTCCATGACGGCTTCGCCGTTCTTCGAGTCCAAGTTTCCAGTCGGCTCGTCAGCCATCAGAATGAGAGGATCGCCTACCAATGCGCGAGCCACGGCCACACGCTGCTGCTGACCGCCCGAGAGCTGCGAAGGATAATGCCGCAGCCGGTGCGCCATGCCGACGCGTTCGAGCGCACTCTGCACTTTCTGTTTGCGCTCCGCTGCGCTCGTGCCGCGATACGTCAACGGCAGCTCGACGTTCTCATAAACCGTGAGGTCGCCGATCAGGTTGAACGCCTGGAAGATGAAGCCGATCTCGCGATTGCGGATACGAGTGCGCTCGCTGATCGTAAGCTTGCCGACGGGCTGTCCGTTCAGCATGTAGCTTCCGTCGGTCGGCGAATCGAGCAAGCCCAGAATAGAGAGCAGCGTCGATTTGCCGCAGCCCGAAGGCCCAGCGATGGAAATATACGTGCCTTTCTTGATCTCCAGATGGATTTCAGAAAGGGCGTGCGTCTCCACTTCGTCCGTGTAGAAAACTTTCTTAACGCCTTCCATTTTAATAAGTGTAGGTGCGTCTGACATTTCGTCTCCTTAGCCAAGTTTAGTCTTGAAACCCATTCTGCAAATTCGTTTTACCAAGCTCCGACTGCCGTGCCTCCTAAAGTCGTTTCACTTATTGATAGCGCAGCGCCACCAGTGGATCGACGCGGGTCGCACGCCTCGCTGGAATGAAGCATGCCGCAAGCGCTATGAGTGCGATCAAGCCCAGTCCTAATGCGTAGACCAGAGGGTCACCTGCGTGGACGCCATACAACAGCGATTCGCTGAACCGCGCCAAACCGTACGCAAGTGGGAGTCCCACTCCCACGCCGATCAGAACCATCGATCCTACTTCCTTGACGATCAGCAATCGCACTTGGCCTGCAACCGCGCCCAGTGCCATACGAATGCCGATCTCTCGTGTGCGCTGAACGACGACATAGGCTAGAACTCCATAAATTCCAAGGGCCGCCAGTAGCGCTGCCAGACCCGCAAAACATGCCGAAAGCACCGCGACCATTCGCGCTGAAAACAGATCCTCTTCCACTACGCGTTGCATGGTCTTCAAGTCATATACTGGCAAATTCGCGTCCAACTGTCGCACAGTATCTTGCAAGCTCGAAGCAAGCAACAGCGGATCCCGTTCCGACCTCACGTAAAACGTCATGCCCGTAATCTTTTGCCTTTGCGCATAGGGGATATAGACATACGGCTGAATCGCAGTGCTCACGTGCTCTTGCTTGACATCTTTCACAACGCCAACAATCTCGATATCCGGTACAACCTTGTCGCCGGCACCAAATGCAAAATGCAAGCCCAGCGGATTCCGCCCTGGAAAGAACCGCTTGACCATCGATTCGCTCGCTAACGCAACTTTTGGCGCGGTAGCTCCATCCGCCTCGGTTAATTCACGTCCGGACAATAGAGGCACGCCCAAAGTGGAAAAGTAATTCGGACTGATCGCTATCCGGTCCACGTCCTGGAGCTCGTCCGCGAGCTGCGGGCCTCCCTCGGCCGTTATGTTGCTTCCCTCGTCATCCCCGGAAAGCGTGGCCACATCTCCGGACCCTACCGATCTCACGCCGGGTAGGGACGCGATTCGAGCGCGGGTTTGATCCAACAGCGCAATGGACCGCGGCGTGTCGTACCCGTTGAGCGAAGGTTGAATCGAAAACGTAAGGACGTTGTCCGTCTTGAGTCCCAAATCCTGATTCCGCAGATTCCAGAGCGAGCGCATGAAGAGACCGGCGCCGGCGAGAAGCAGCATCGTAAATGCCACTTGCCCGGCAACCAACAGCTTGCGGAAACCAACATGCGCTACGCTTGCGGACGATGTCGAACCCTGATCCTTGATGACGTCCGAGACTCCCAGTCGCGTCACGCGCCAAGACGGAATGATTCCGAAGAGAATTCCCGAAAGCAGAGTCGCGCCAATGGCAAATAGCAAAACGCCAGTATCCAGGTTCTGCGTCAATCCACGAATTCCGGTATTTGCTCCCACGATCGGCGTCAATATCCGCATCAGCCACGTGCCAAGCAAAAGTCCCAACGCGCCGCCGCCGAAGGCGCACAACAGGGATTCGATCAGCAATTGCCGGACCATTCTCCCTCGGCTGGCTCCCAGCGCCGTTCGAATGGCGAACTCCCTTTGACGAGCGGCGCCTCGCGCCAGCAGCAGATTCGCCACGTTCGTGCACGCAATCAGAAGCACAAGCGCCACCATCACGAACAGCGTGATGATTTGCGCGCCCGAGTCTCGCTGCACAACGGTGCGTCCGCGCGCACCGGTCGAGAGCAAGATTTTCTTTTCCAGGAATTGTTTACGCTTCTGTTCATTCCAGCCGGACTTCATCTGCGGGAGTTGCTCTTCCAGCAAGGGTTTGTACGCTGCGTTGATCCCCGCCTCGGCCTGTTTTTCGGAAATACCCGGCTTCCGTCGTGCCAGCAGGGTCATCCAGTAATCATTCCAGCGATCGAGCGTCTCGCCGTACTGCGTCATCTGCTGCGTCATCATCATCGGCACATACAGATCCGGCGTTTTGCCCACTTGTACGCCGGTAAATCCCGCCTGCGAGACGCCTACCACGGTCATTTCTACATTGTTGATCTGCAGAACTTTGTTCAGGACGCTCGGATCGCCCCCGAAGCGCCGCGACCAATACGAATGGCTTAGCACCACGACGGGCTCGGCACCGGGAACTCGATCATCATCCTGGCTGAACACGCGGCCAATCGCTGGTTGAACCCCCAGAACCTCAAAATAATTACCGGTTACGACTTCTCCGGTCGCTCGGTCGGTTTGTCCGTGGCTGGCAACACTCGCCGCAAACCCGTACCTCGCCAAAAGGCCAGAAAAAACGCTATTCGTATCACGCAGCCCTTTGTACATGGGGTACGAAAACGATTCCGTCGAATCGCCGTCGGTGGAAATGTGCCCCGACATCGGTCCCGGCGCTCGCAAGATTTCGAGCTGATCCGGATTCTTGATGGGCAGCTCGCGCAACAAAACCTGATTCATCAGGGAAAAGATGGCGGTGTTCGCGCCAATGCCTAATGCCAACGTAATCACGGCAGTAGCCGTGAAGCCGGGGCTCTTGGACAGCAAGCGTAATCCAAACGTGATGTCTTTCCAGAGGTTCTGCATTACGCGTTCACCTTTGCGCCTGTCCTATCCCCAAATCGGGTTCCGAACCCTTTAAAAGGCGTCTCGCTCCTCCTTGAAGACGAGTACCGGTACCGGGCAAAGACTGCGGTAGCGACCGTTTCTCGACCGTCGATGGAATTTGAGACATGGCCACCCGCAACACTCCACGTATTTGACGTACAAACCCTAGATATGTCTGGCGCGCCACACTCAATCCTTGGTAACAGGGAATACGCAACGCCTCGCCCAATGGTTCCCCCAATCAGCCCGAATTTCAAAACTATTCACATCTTAGCGCCACAACGGGATTTACTTTCGTTGCTCGGCGTGCTGGAACGTAACTTGCCAGCAGGGCGATTCCGACCAAGAACGCGGGCACGAACAGAAACGCGATCGGATCATGCGCGCTGATGCCGAAGAGGATGCTCGACAGAACCCAGGAGACGCCTGCGCAGCAAACAATGCCAATTGCGCCACCGATCAATACCGGACGCATGCTCTGCCGCAACAGCAAGCCCATCACATCTCGCCCATCCGCTCCCAACGTCATTCGAATGCCAATCTCACGTGTCCGGCGGCTCACTGCATATGACACTACTCCATAGACTCCCACCGCAGCCAGCAGCAGCGCCAACGCGCCTAGAGAGCCCGAAAGTCCGGCTACAATCCGCGCCGGCACTCGCGAATTCTCCAGGTTGTCTTCAAATTTCGTCACATCCACGAGGACGTCCGAATCGACGTCCGCCGCCGCGCTGCGGACGCCGGCTGCGACTGCTGCAAACCCGCCGCCATGAATCATGAGTTGAAGGCGCGATTGTTCTTTCGGTCCGGCGGGAAGATAAACGTAGAGTCTTGGAGTCTCGCCCAAGTGTGACACCTGGGCATCCCTGACCACTCCTACGATTTGCAGATCGGCCGTGCCTCCTTCGCGCAATATCTTCCCGATGGGATCCTGGTTGGGCCAAAACTTCCGTGCTGTTGTCTCCGTAACGATTGCCACATTGGCGCCGGTCCGTACTTCTTGTTCCGTGAAGTCTCTCCCGCGAACGATCGGAATCCCAATCATCGAAAAATATCCATGCGAAACTGCGTTGTCTTCGATGTCGTACTCTTCAGGCTTCCCGGGAATGGAGAAATTCGTCATCCAATGGTTGTCGTTGAGAGGCGTCTGTCTTGCCTCGACAACGCTATCCACGCCCGGCAGTGCAGCCACTCTTTCTTTCAAGCGTCTCTCGATCGCCGCCGCCGGTCCCTCTTTGTATCCCTGTGTTCGCAAGTCCATGCTTGCTACCGTAATGCTGCTCATCGTGAAACCCGGGTCGACCGTCTGCGCAAAATAAAGCCCACGGAGCAGCAATCCCGCCGCGATCAACAAAATCATGCAGACGGCCACTTGCACTCCCACCAGAGAGTGCCGCAACCAGCTGCCTCGCGTGCCAAATTGGCTATCGCCCTCTTTCAACGCGGTGTTTACATCAGCGCGTGATGCGTGCAACGCCGGCGCCAGTCCTGACACCACTCCGGTAATGACTGTTAGCAGCAACGCAAAGCCCAACACCCGCAGGTCTGGAGTTAGATTCAATGCCAGCTCGGGAGTTCCATGCGGCAAATGCGAAATTACAAAATTCGAGAGGGCATCGAATGACCAGAAAGCTAGAATGGACCCGGCCGCGCCTCCCATTAGCGCCAGCATCAGACTCTCCGTCAGTAATTGCCTGATCAGCCTCCATCGGCCAGCCCCGACCGAACGTCGAATCGCCATTTCCCTCTGGCGCGCCGTGGCCCGCGCCAGCATCAAGTTCGCCACGTTTGCGCAGGCAATCAGCAACACCAAACCAAATCCCACCAGGATCACTGCAGCCGCGCCGAGCACAAAGTTGTGTTCTTCCGGCCTGCCGAAAAACGTCGCCGTTCGAATCGCCAGGGACGTTTTCCGTCCCGCGTGCCGCTCATCGATACCGTTGGCTATGACGCTCAGGTCCGCTCGCACTTTCCCGATCGAGACACCCGGTTTCACGCGGGCCAAAAGTGCCAGCCAACTCACGTTTGCATCGCTAAGTAAGTCAGTGTCCGGCTCCAGCACCGGCTGCATGGTGATCGGCACCCAGAACGAACTCGGTATAGGCTCGGTCCCTCCAAATCCTGGCGGGGCAATCCCAATCACCGTGAACGCGGTACGATTCAGCACGACTCGCTTCCCGATCAATGTGGGGTCTGCACCAAACGCACCTTGCCAAAGCTGGTCGCTCAGAACCACTACGGTCCCCGCGCTGGACACTGCACAATCGGTCTCCACAAATCCCCGTCCCAATGGTGGATGCTCATTCAAGGCATCAAAGTAGTTGCAGGAGGTCAACTGTCCATACAACTGCCGCGCCCTCCCGCCCGCAAGAGTTGCGTTTAGGAATGGATCGTAGGCAATCAATCCCGAAAAAACGTGATTGTTCGCGCGATACTCCTGATATTCGGAATACGAGAAAAGCGTCGGTTCACCATGCACACTTCGTTTGATCTTTCCCTGGAAGATCTGGTCGATGCTGACAATCTGCCCCGCGCTGGGCACCGGCAACATCCGCAGGGCAGCCCCGTTCAGCACCGAAAAGATTCCCGCATTCACGCCGACGCCCAGAGCAATCGCCAGCACGGCAACCGCCGTGAACCCCGGATTTCTCCCGAGCATCCGCAATCCGTACCTGATGTCTTGCCATAGGATTTGCATCAGCTCCTCCTACTCATAGCGCAACGCCACCATGGGATCGACGCGCGTCGCTCGCCGCGCCGGGATGTAACACGCGGCCATCGCGACGATCGTCAGCAGCGCGCACACTCCGAAAAACGTAGTGGGATCGCTCGGCTGCACTTCATAAAGCAGACTCCTCAAGGAACGCGTCACGCCGATCGCGGCAAGAATCCCGAATGCCATTCCGAACGCGACCAGCACTAGTCCTTGTCTTCCCACCAGACGCAGAACGTCTCGGTTTTGCGCGCCTAGTGCCGCGCGGATTCCAATCTCACGCGTGCGCCGCGCTACCTCATAAGACAACAAGCCGTACAGCCCGATGCATGCAAGCACAAGCGCCAGCAATCCAAAGAGGCTCGCCAGGCGCGCCAGCAGCCGCTCGTTGAAGAGCAAGCGCTCAATTCGTTCCGTTTGTGTTCTAACATCGAACAGCGGCAAGTTATTGTCCAGATCGCTCACGACTTTGCGCACCCCAGGAAACAGGGCTTGTGGATTTATCGCCGTCCTCAGCGCAAAGTGTGCGTCGCTATCTTTAAGGGGAATGTACGCAGTGGGTGCGATCTCATCGCGCAAACCGGCATATTTCGTGTCCCCCACGACCCCCACAATTTCGTACTGCGCACTCTTGGGGTCGTCAGCGCCAAAATGCAATCCCAGCGGCGCGCGATTCTCCAGAAATTTCTTAACAAATGCCCGGTTCACAACAGCAATATCTCGCTTGGATTGCGAATCCTCGTGAGTCAACGTCCGGCCGGTCATCACCGGAATTTTCATCGTCGAGAAAAATTCCGGCCCAACCGCCAGCATCTGCGTTTCGACCGTGGACTTATCGATTCGCCCTTCGATCTTCACGTCCTCCGTCCACAAACCCCCATCGAGCAGCGTATCTGACGAATAACTTACGGAAAGGACTCCGGGCAGACCGCTAAGCCTGCTCTGGAGTTCGCGGTAGAGCGGCTCAACTTGTTCGCTTTTGTAATAGCCAGTGAGAGTTGGATTGACTCCAAACTGCAGCACGTTTCGCGTGTCAAAACCCGGGTCAATCGCTTTCAAATTCGCCAGCGAACGAACCACCAGCCCGGCTCCGGCCAGCACGATGACTGAAAGAGCCACCTGCGCAACGACAAGCCCACTGCCCAGTCCAAATCGACGGTTTCCGCCAAAACTTGTTCCGGACATACTGCCCGAATTCTCTTTGAGAGTCGGTGCCACGTTGACGCGCGTCCCTCGAAACGCCGGCGCAAGTCCAAACAGGATGCCTGTTAGCGCGGCCACGGCCACTGTGAGCGCAAGCACTCGCACGTCTGGGTCTGCGTTGATCT
The DNA here is from genome assembly GCA_036521695.1 of Candidatus Acidiferrum sp. Lineage (GTDB taxonomy): Bacteria > Acidobacteriota > Terriglobia > Acidiferrales > UBA7541 > Acidiferrum. The sequence continues at coordinate 29,649 of DATDHE010000536.1, forward strand.
GAAAATTCGAATACCGGTTCGCGGAGGCAAATGCCGCCAAGGCACTCGCGCCCCAATACGCCAGCACCACTCCGACTGCTGCTCCGGCAAAGGAGAGCATCACGCTCTCGGTCAAAAGTTGCCGGATCACGCGTCCTCGCCCCGCTCCCAGCGCCAGCCGCACCGCAATCTCTTTTTGCCTCGCCGTCGCTCGTGACAACATCAGGCCCGCCACGTTCGCGCACGAAATCGATAGGACAATCCCGACCGCTACCATCAAAATAAAGAGCGGCTGCTCGAGGTCTCCACGAATCCCGGAAAGCCCCTTCTGCGCCGGCGTTAACGTAACTTGCGGGTCGTCCTCCACCTTAAGCTGCTTTTCCTGAATAATTTCATTGTGGAACAGCAGACTCACGCCAGACTCAGCTTGCCCCAGAGGTATTCCTGGCTTCAGCCGGCCTACGATCGCAAGCCACCAATTTCTTTCATCATCCGTCCCGCGTCCCCAATGGAGCCGTAGCGGACCAAACTGTGAGAGCGGCAGCCACATATCCTGTGTGTGTCCCGGGGTTAGCCGCGTGAAGTCAGGATCCGCCACGCCAATGATCGTGAACGGCAGGTTGTTCAGCTTAATGGTTTTTCCGATTGCGCTTTGGGCGCCGCCAAAGGCGCCTTGCCAGTAGGCATAGCTCAGAACCGCCACGGCTTCCGCGCCTGGCCGCTCGTCGCTGGGTTCAATCGTTCGTCCCGCAGCGGCCCGAACTCCGAGCGTCTGGAAGTAATCGCCCGAGACAATTTCTGCGCGCGTTATGCTTGCCGTTCCGTTGCCAGTCAGGTCCAGTTGGGCAGGTCCAGCAAACGCCCCAACACTAGAAAAGGCTTCGACATGTTCGCGGATTGCCTTGAACATCGGATAGGAGAACGAGCAACTGCCGGAGATCTTGTCGGTCCAGTTTGTTCGCTGGCAATCGCCATAGCTGCTCGAACCCGCGTTTTGAGGATGTCCGTGCGCCGACCAGCGCAGCACGACTAATTTTTGGGGATCGCGAACCGGAATCGATTGCAGCATCACCGCGTTCACTAAGCTAAATATCGCGGTATTTGCGCCGATGCCGAGGGCCAGCGTGGCCACGGCTATTGCTGTGAAGCCCGGATTCTTCACCAACATTCGCAACCCGTAGCGAATGTCTTGCCAGAGAGTCTGCAACTGGGCCTCCGCAAGAAACGCAGAACTTCCATGTAGTGAACGAGAGAAATCAATACGCGAACTCGTTTGCGGGCCAACTGCCGGCCGCGAAACAGCTGCGCTACTTCAGCCGGATGCGGTCGAAATTGTCCCAGGCCGACATGTCGGACAAAATCACCTTGTCTCCCACTTTCAATCCATCCAGGATTTCGATCGTATTGACGGAACTCCGCCCCAACTTCACGTTCACTCGCGTGGCCTCCGAGCCATCCTCGGTAAGCTTGAAGAGTCCGATCGTGCTATCGGACTGACCGTGCACCGGCCTGCCGACAAACAGCACGTCCTTCAGATTCTCGAGCGTGATTGTCCCGTCCACGCTCAAATCCGGCCGCGCGCCTGGCGGAAGAGCATCATCGATTGTCACATCAACTGTTACCGTACCGTTTATCACCGAGGGGTCGACGCGCGAAACGTGCCCATTCACGATTCCATTGCGCGTGTCGATCGACGCCTTTTGCCCAGGAACCACATCTTTCGCTTGCGTCTCAGCAATCTTTACTTCGGCTCTGAGCCTCTTCGGGTCGGCCACACGCGCGAGGTTCATCCCCGGTGTCACGTGCTGCCCAACATCCACCGGCAGAAGCTGTAGCACTCCGTCGATTCCCGCGCGCACATGCAGCGCTTCTACCTGGCTCTGCTTCAACCCGTAGAGCGCCTTCATCTGCTCGACCTTCGCCTGCTGCGCCGCGAGCTTAGCGTTCGCCGAATCCGACGCGATTTTCGTTCGCTCGGCCTCTAGCTGCAGACGAATCGCAAGCTGCTCCACCCTCACCCTCGACTGCTGCTCAAGCATGCGTGACGTGAGCCCGAGCTCCACTTGCTGTACGTCCACGTCGTGTTGAATTTTCGCCTGCTCGTAGTCGCTGCGCACGGATGCTTCTGTCGCCTTCTGGCTCATCAAGTCGCTGTTAACCTGTACTCTTAGGTTCTGGTAGTCCGCTTCCGCTCCCTTTAACTGGTACTCCGCGTCTACCGCATCTTTCTGTACTGTCGGGTCGCTCAATTCCATAATGATTGAGTTTGGCTTGACGATGGCTGGTGGCCGCAATACCCATTTGTCCACGTGCGCATCTGTCTGCGCCGCGACCCACCGAATGTCTTCGGGCACAAGCGTCCCCAGCCCGCGCACTTCGCGCAGCATCGGGCCGCGCTTCACGGTGTCCGACCAGACCGTGCCGCCATCGACCGATGGCGCGGCAGGCTTCAGCTTCGACAGGGCGTAAGTGACCCCGCCTAGTAACATTAGTGCGACGGTGCCGTAGGCAATCCGTCGGATTTTCTTGGCTCTTGCGTTGGATGGTCTTTGGATGTCCATAGTAGTTATCGCCTTTCTTCGGCGCAAATCCCTTGCCCAACAGAATTCGCCTAAAGCCTCGCTTTGTCAATGGCTTACGGCACACCAACCAAGAGGAAATCCCCCCGCTCTGGCCGTATATGGGAATCTGTGTCCCATGACCGGACACTCTCAACCGCCGTCTATAACTCCCTCTCTCCTTTTGACGCTAGATATAAGGATACGTCCAATTCGCCACATTGTTCGCAATTACCTTGCCCCTCGCGGAACACCAGAACTCATGATAGCCTCCCGCTTCAAATCCTCTTGGTAGGAGGGTAACCATGGGTTTTTTCCGGCTCCTATTGCTGTTTTCTCTATCGGTCACTCCTGTGCTGGCACAGATGCCGGCGGAAGGCCCCACCAGCGAGAAGGCACAGAAGTCATATAAAGAAGCCTTGGAGGAAGTACACAAACGCAGAACGGACATTGCCTTGGACGTCTTCAAGAAGGCCGACAAGCAGGACGAAGGGCGCTGCATCGCTTGTCAAAGAAAAATGATTGAATACGGTCTTCAACTCCAGGAATGGAAAACTGCCCAAATTGCCGCCGAGGAGATGGTGGCCGAGGCTCAGGGCGACAAAAACATCGCTCTCGCGCATTTCGAGCTTGGCTTTGTCTTCTTTGAGGAAGGATTGGACAAGCACAAGGACGAACTCTTCACTCGTGCACATGAGGAATTCACGAAGGCGCTGGCCGCCGCTCCGAATTTCCCCGACGCGGTCTTTTCCGATGGCAAGGCCCTCGCCCACCTGAAACAGGACGATGCCGCCAAAGCCCAGTTTGAGAAATATGTGAAGATGAGGCCCGACGGCGATCCGCAACGCCAGCGCGTCCTTCGCTACATCAGCGAGCCGGGACTCGCTCGCGCCAGGATGGCACCCGCGTTTGCCGTCAATACATTGGATGGACAGCACATTTCCCTGGACGACCTTACTGGAAAGGTCGTCCTGATCGACTTTTGGGCCACATGGTGCGGGCCATGCCGCGAAGCCCTGCCTCACATGCAGCAGATTGCGAAAAAATTTCAGGGTCAGCCTTTGGTCGTGCTCAGTGTCAGCTTGGACTCCGATGAACAAAAGTGGAAGGACTTCATCACAAAAAACGGGATGACTTGGGTTCAATACCGTGATGGCGGCTTCACTGGCCCCGTCGCGAGCCTATTTGGCGTGAAGGCTATCCCACAGACTTTCACCATTGACGCCGATGGCGTCCTCCAGGACCAGCACATCGGCGATGCCTCCATCGAGGGGAAACTCAAGAAGTTGGTAGCCCGCGCGCAAGAATTGCAAGCGCCTCAGAAGGCCTTGCAGTAAGCAATCACTGGCTCGATGTTACTTTGCTGTTTGGAAGAATGGCTGCTCTCAGCAAGGCGCGATGTAACCGCGCTCGGCCATTCGTTTTCCAATTTCTCAATGCACTCCCGCATTGTGCGACTGCCGCTTCGCCACGCCGCCCGCGCTACTCCTACAAAAGCATTACAGCAATTCTTGGCCAGTAGTATAGGCTTCCCCGCGCGTGGAGCTGCAGAGACTGCGACAAGCCTGATCCATTTGCGGAAGCAACGATGCCAACTGTAGCGCCAGAAGAAGCCGTCATCAAACGAGAACTGGGCCTGGGCTCCGCCGCGGCAGCCGTCGCCGGAGAAGCTATCGCCGTCGGTATTTTTCTTACGCCCGCGGGCATTGCGAAGTCTCTCGGCTCTCCGTTTTGGTTGCTCGCCGTGTGGCTCATCGTTGGCGCGATGACGCTCAGCGGTGCTCTGTGCTATGGCGAACTCGCCGCGCGTTATCCCAGGTCCGGTGGCTCGTACGTCTATCTTCAGGAATGTTTTGGTCCCAGAGTCGCTTTTCTTTATGGTTGGATGTGCCTTCTCGTGCTTGACCCAGGATTGACCGCGGCTCTTGCCACCGGCACGGCGAGTTATACGGCTTATATTTTTCACTGGCCGCCCGTCGCCACACAGTATGTTGCCGTCTCCATAGTTCTCTCGCTCGCCCTGCTGAACGCATTCAGCACCAAAGTCAGTGCTAGCTTTCTTCGTTGGCTCACGTGGATCAAAGTCGGAGTGCTACTGCTGATCACGGTTTGGGCTTTTGTCTTTCGCGTGGGACACTGGTCAAACTTCATTCCCCTTGTTGCGCAGCGTTCTGGCTCGTTACCGTTGCTGCCTGCGCTGGCTGGCGCCATGGTCGGCGCGTTCTTTTCGTTTGGCGGCTGGTGGGATGTCACGAAAATCAGCGGGGAAGTGCGCGATCCGGAAAAGACCATGCCTCGAGCCATGCTGCTCGGCGTCCTGCTCGTAACAGCTGTCTATATTCTAGTGAGCATCGTCTTCGTCTATCTGATTCCTTTGCAAAACGTGACTTCCGACGAAACGTTTGTCGCCCAAGCAGGTGAAGTCCTTTTCGGTCCTCTGGGTGGAAAGATTCTCGCCGCGGTTGTAGTGCTCTGCGTGTTGGGCAGCTTGGGGGTCTTCATGATCTGCGCTCCCCGCGTTTATTATGCCATGGCCAACGATGGACTTTTTCTCTCCGGGGTTGCAAAGACGCACCCTCGCTTTGGTACTCCCGCCCGTGCCATCGCGATTCAGGCCGCGATCGCTTCTCTATTGATTGCCCTTGGCACTTTTCAGCAGATCATCGCGTACTTTATTTTTGTCGCTGTTTTTTTTCTCGGGCTGACAGTCGCTGGACTTTTCGTGTCTCGAGAACGCGCGCCGGAAACCAGAGTTCATCCGCGGGCCTCACGCCACCGGGTCGCAGGCTCAGTTTTCTTGACTCTTGTTCTTCTCCTTCTTGTTCTTCTCGTGGCGCGCAGCCCGCGGCAGCCAGGCCTTGGCTGCCTCGCTGTCCTGGCCGGCCTGCCTCTGTACCAATTCGTGCGCCGCAAGCAGGAAGATTCAGGTGCCTAAGTGCAGGCTCCGAGAGTGGGCGTGCAATGAGGATGTCCAGGTCTCTATGTCGTCGGCGGGGTGGGATCGCCGCAGCCGACGAACTCCATCAGAATGCGGTTTCCCTGGTATTCGAGGTCGTCGTGAATGCCGATCTTGCTTGTGTAGTAGCCGCGCACCGTCAAACTCTTTAGCTCACGGAAAAATTGCACTTCGGGAAGCTCGGTCAACTGCCCATTATCGGAAAGCACCTTGAGGACTGCGATCTTTTCTTCCGTGCTCGAATCAACGAATGATTTTCCATTGTAGTGCTGGCTCATCGACTCCATGAGCCGCAGCCCTTCGCGCCACAGCGCCTTCTGTTGCTCGTCCACGCTTTCTCGGATCTTTTGCTCGATAAAGTCGGCGACCTTTGCAGCTTTCGCTCCGCCTGAGTGGCTATCGGCGGGAATAATCGTTTCAGATAATTCTTCGATCATCGCGTGCTGCGCCGGCGTGAAAAAACGCGCGCCTGAGCTTGCTTCCGCGGTCCCCGCCGGAGTTGCTCCGGAGGCCGGCCGGGCGGCTTGTGGATCAGCCGGCGAAACTTCCGCCACCGCTCCGGATAAGGGCAAAACTGCAGCGCCCAGAACGGTCGCCGAAGCTTTCAACCATTGACGCCGATCCTGCTTCAAATCGATGGGGTCATTCGCAGACATTTTTCCTCCTCGCATTCCAAGCACATTCTTTCCAAGAGCCCCCAAGTTTTCATAACTCGTTCTTGGCCAATTTATCCGCCAGGTAGTCGCACGAACGCCAGCACAGAGCCATGATCGTCCACGTCGGATTCTGGCAACTGGCATTCACAAACGCGCTGCCATCCACAACAAACAAATTCTTCACGTCATGCGACTGCTGAAACTGATTCAGCACCGAAGTTCTTGGATCATTTCCCATGCGGGCCGTACCGAGTTCGTGGATCGACCATCCTTCGGTGAGCACCCGGTCGCTCACATAAACAATCTTCAGCCCCGCAGCCTCGAACATCTCCTGCGCCGTCTCTTTCATGTCCTTGGCCATCTTGTGCTCGTTCTCGCCGAATTTGTAATGAAAGCGCAGCGCCGGGATGCCCCATTTGTCCTTCACTACCGGATCGAGATCGACACAGTTTTCGTAACGCGCCAACACTTCTCCAAACGCGCCCATGGCGATGTACGAGCCCTGATTGTTCCGGATTTCTTCCTTGAACGAAGCGCCAAATCCGTTCTGGTCCGTGCCCGGTGGAAACATGCTGCTTCCGCTTCCGCCCTCAAATCCGTAGCCGCGGATGAAGTTTGCGTTCTTCTCCGTCAGATTGCGAAAGCGCGTCAGGTAAAAACCGCCCGGCCGGCCGTCGTCGAGCGTCGGCGGCTTCCCGACAAGGTCCGCAGCCTGCCCGGCAACGTACGGCCCCATGATGTGTTCGCAGAAATTGTGGCCGACGTGGCCGCTTGAGTTGGCAAGCCCGTTCGGATAGAGCCGCGATTTGGAGAGCAAAAGAAGCCGAGCCGATTCTAGCGTCGATGCCGCAACAATCACCACCTTGCCGCGCACCTTGTAGTCCTTCATCGTTTGCGAATCGGTGAAGTGCACGCCGGAAACTTTGCCAGTCTGCGGATCGACCGTGATTTCTCGAACGGTCGAGTTCGTTCGCAGCGTAAGGTTGCCGGTATCCATCGCGGGGTAGATCAGCCCGGTTGGCGAATCGAATGCGGCATGAATATCGCACCCGCCTTTTCGCTCGCAAGCGCCGCGGCCATAACAGCGACTGCGATATTTGTTGTGCTTCAGCCCGTCGGTTGTCACGCCTGCGCGATACTGCGTCAGCACGCGCCCCATTTTCTGAATGCCTTGCTTGAGCGTGAGTTCCGCGCAGTTCAATTTCGTGGGACGCTGAAAAATGCTGTCCGGCAAATACGGAAGATTCTCCTTCACACCAGTAATGCCGAGATACAAATCCACCTTGTCGTAATAAGGAGCGATGTCGCTATAGCTGATCGGCCAGTTTTCCCCGTAGCCATCACGGTCCTTGGCCTTGAAGTCGTAGTCGGAGAGCCGCAGTGCCAGCCGTCCCCAAATGTTTGTCTTGCCGCCCAGACATCGCGCGCGGACCCAAGCGTAATTCGTTCCCGTGTAGGGGTTTTCCCGTTCGTTGACCACGATGTTCTTGGTGTAGTCGCTGTTGCCGATATAACTGTAAAGATTCTTCGATTTTTCAAAGCCCGGGCCGAAAGGCGGCCTCCGGATGGTGTACTCATTAAAGCCGATCGAATGTGAGCCCGGCGGAAGTCCTCCCCGGTTCGCGTTGTCGTAGGGCCATTCCATCGAACGCAATTCCTTCTCGATGTCCAATTTCTTTCCGGCTTCGAGCAGCAAAACTTGCAGCCCGCGGGCTGTCAGGACGTGCGCCGCCATTCCTCCGGCCGCACCCGATCCAATGATCACCGCGTCGTATTTCTTGCTTAGGTCCGCTTCTGGCTCGGCCATAGGAAAACTCTCTTTCTTTGCTGCGCAACGGCTCAACCGCATTCAACAATGAACCTCTCGCTGTGTCCATTTCAACTTCATATTGTTCGCGTCACAATCTCATCTCAGCCCGCCCAAATTCGGCACGTTGGAAATCCTCCCATGTACCTCATCCCCATGCTCGCAAACGCTGCCGAGCACCACGAGGTCTGAGTGATACAATTTCGCTGTAATGACCCAGAACGATAGCTCCCAGCCAAGTCTCTCGCAGGCCAGCCTCTTTCGCACTGTCCGACTACGTGGCATGGATCTTCTTAACAATCCTGCTCTCAACAAAGGCACGGCCTTCACTTTAGACGAGCGCGAGAGCTTTGGTCTCCAAGGGCTCCTTCCGCCAGTCGTCGAATCGCTCGACGATCAGTCCGTCCGCGCCTATCAAGCCTTCTCTCTCAAGCCCAACGATCTCGAGCGCCACATCTATCTCCGCCAGCTTCAAGACACCAATGAGGTGCTCTTCTACCGCTTGCTACTCGGCCACATTGAAGAAATGTTGCCCATCGTCTATACACCTGTCGTCGCACTTGGCTGCCAGGAATTCAGCCACATCTATCGCCGCCCTCGCGGTCTTTTCATTTCCTATCCGCTTCGCCATTCCATTCCCGCGCTCCTGCGCAACCACCCAAATCCCGAAGTCGACGTCATCGTGGTCACTGATGGCGAACGCATTCTCGGCATCGGTGATCAAGGCGTCGGCGGTCTCGGCATCCCCATCGGCAAACTTTCTCTTTACACTCTCATCGGCGGAATTCATTTTGCGCGCACTTTGCCCATTGTTTTGGATGTAGGCACAAATAATGAGGAACGTCTGAGCGATCCCGAGTATCTCGGCTGGCGGCATGCGCGCATCACGGGCGCCGATTACGACAGTTTCATCGACGCCTTCGTCGCCGCCGTCAAGCAAGTTCTTCCCTCCACACTTCTTCAGTGGGAAGACTTCTCCGGGATTCACGCGCGTCCCATTCTCAATCTTTACCGCGATCAATTGCTCACCTTCAACGACGACATTCAGGGCACTGCCGCGGTCGCGCTCGGTGCCGTCCTTGCAGCCGTTCGCGTGGCGGGCTCTTCGCTCCGCGACCAACAGATCGTTTTTCTTGGCGCTGGTTCTGCAAGCACAGGTGTTGCCGATTACCTCCGCGCCGCTATGCGCACGGACGGTCTTTTGGAGGATGAAGCCCGCAGCCGCTTCTGGATGGTCGATCGCCACGGCCTTCTCCATTCCGAACGCACGGATTTAACGCCCGAGCAGCGCATCTACGCGCAACCGCTCAGTCGCGTCTCTTCCTGGCCACACGCCCATGGCACAAATCTCGGTCTCGCTTACGTTGTTCATCACGTGCGCGCAACTGCCCTCATCGGCCTGTCCACGATTGGCGACGCTTTCACCGAGCCCATCGTTCGCGAAATGGCAAGCAAGGTGGACCGCCCCATCATTTTTCCTCTTTCGAATCCCACCGAACACTCGGAAGCTCATCCCGCCGATTTACTTCGCTGGACAAACGGCCGCGCCCTCGTTGCGACTGGCTCGCCTTTCCCACCCGTCCTTTTCGAAGGCCGTAGCATCCCCATCTCCCAGTGCAACAACGTCTATATTTTTCCAGCCATCGGACTTGCCGTGGTTGCCTCTCGCCCCTCCCGGGCCGCGGCCGGCGCCCAGCGAATTACCGATGCGATGATGATCGCCGCCGCTCGCACCCTCGCCGAATACTCTCCCGCTCTGAAGGACCCGTCAGCGCCGCTTCTCCCCGCCTTGAAGGATCTGCGCAGTCTCGCCGGCGAAATCGCTTTCGCCGTGGCGCAGGAAGATGCACGTTCCGGCATTGCCCCAGCGCTCGATTCAGCCTCCGCACGGCGTTCGCAAATCCTCGCAAGCCAATGGTCGCCGGCCTATCCCGCCTACGTCGCTGCGTCTACCTGAGCCTAATCGCAGAGTTTGCGACGAGTCGTCGTCGCGAATTTCAATGACGACCACGTCTGGGGTCCTCCCCGGTTCCTGGTGGCGATGCAACGGTGAAGAGTTGGCCAAGATGGCGTGTCGGCAGGCAGACCGGTACGCAAAAGGGCGCGCGGGGCATGAGTTACTGACATACAATCGGGCGACCAAAGAAATGGCTCTTTGGCGGGAGCCGGCTTATGAAATTCGGAATCCGGAGAAAGTTCAAGATCCTCGCGCCAGGAAATTCTCTGCGGAAGAGGGTGGCGTACAGTCTGGCGATCGCGCGATTTATTTTGGTGCCGGTGATTTTCCTCGCGGTGTACTACCTGTTCGAGATGGCATGGATCGTGGACCGTATCGTTAACGAGGATGCGCCGGCGGCGACGCTGGCGCAACAGGCTTCGATAGACACTTTGGAAGCGCGGCGCGCGGAACGAAATTATTTATTGCTTCGTGACCCGGCCTATCTCGCGGCAAACCGCGAATCGCTGGGAAAAACCAGGCAGATTTTGAGCCAAATACAGGATCTGCAGCCGCAAGACCTGGGAAAAACACAGAAGGCGCTGGAGGCGCTCGGTGTATATGAACAAAGGTTTGCTGCGGCGGTTGCGGCGATGGGGCAGCCGGGGCAGGGAGACGCAGACCGCATCCAGGCTGTGCTGCGGGCTTATGAAAAAGATTTGAACGATCTTTTGCGAGGGGCGAAGGTCAAGAGACGTGAGCAGTTGATTGAAGAGCTGCGGAACCGTGTCGGGTCGTTTGATACGCAGATCACCGAAACCGTTCAGGAAGGCAATCCGGCTCTGGCGCCGGTCACGGGGGAATTGCAGAGTTCCATTCAAGAAGTGCTGGGACTGCTCACTGACCTCGAGACGGAAAACTGGAAGCGGGTAGAAAGCGATCATCGGGAAGCACGGCGATTGCTTCGTCAGGCGGAATGGGCGCTGAGCATCGTCTCCGCGATCACGTTGTTGTTCAGCATTTGGGTGAGTTTTATTTTGCCGCGCCAAGTGGTGAAGCCACTGATCAGCTTACGTGAGGCTGTGGATCACGCCGCGCAGGGAGATAACGCGATCGAGCTTGAGATTGAAGGCCGCGGTGAAGTCGCAGACTTGGCGCGCAGCGTGCACAACCTCATTGTGCGATTGCGGCAGAATGCGTGAGCGGGCTGCTGCCAGACCGCGTTGCTCTTTGCCGAACCTTTATTGGGCTGATGTTGAAAGGCGCTTAACCAGCTCGTACAGGAAGGCCTGGCCTTCGTAGAAAGATTGGACGCCCAGCCGTTCATCGCGCCCATGGAAGCGGATATCGTCGCGGTCCATGAAGAATCCCTGGATGCCATAGCAAGGGATGCCGGTGGCGCGGAGATAACGACCGTCAGTGGCGCCCATGACCATAATCGGAACCGCCGGGACGCCGGGCCACATACTGTTGGTGATTTCACTGACGGCTTTGAGCAAATCTGAGCGCATCGGCGACGCGGCCGCTTTGCTGAACTCGCTCAACTGCTTGACGGTCACCTGATCATCCGCCACGACCTTTTGCAGCGTGCCGAGAACATATTCGGGTGAATCTTCCGGCAGGACGCGGCAATTCACGGTAGCGGCGGCGAGCTGCGGCAGCGCGTTGATGGCGTGGCCGCCTTCGAGCATCGTGGCGACGCAAGTGGTGCGCAGCGTGGAGTTCCATGCAGGAGATGCTGCGGCCACTTTCGCCATGGCTTCTTGCGAACCGGAGGGAACCTTTGCTAGATCGTCCTTGATGGGGCCGGTTTCGATCTTCGCCATTTGCTGGAAGTAAGCTGCGGTAACTTCGTTGGTTTTCATAGGAAAGCCGAATTCGCCAAGCCGCGTCAAAGCGCCGGCGAGGTGATAGATGGCGTTGTCGTGGACCGGCATCGAACTGTGGCCGCCTTTGTTGCGCACTTCGAAGCGAAAATTCAGCACGTACTTTTCGCTGACCTGCAAATCGTTCGAGATTTTTTTGCCTTTGGATTCTTCGCCCCAGCCGCCTTCGTTGAGCGCCAGGTCCGCCTCGATTAGTTCGCGGTGATTTTTCAAAAGCCAATCGACACCGTTGTACGGCCCGCCGCCTTCTTCGTCGGCGGTGAGTGCAACGATAATGTCGCGGTCGGGTTTGAATCCCTCTTTCTTGTACTGGATGAGGTTGGCGATCCAGACAGCGGCCTGCGCTTTGTCGTCACCGGTGCCGCGGCCGTAAAAGAAGCCGTCCTTTTCGATGAACTGAAATGGGTCAGTGCTCCAGTCTTCGCGTTTGGCTTCGACGACGTCGATGTGGGCGAGCAGGAGAATGGGTTTGCGCGCTCCGGCGCCGTGACAGCGGACGACGAGATTGGCTTTCTTTGGAATTGCGCCGCCAACGAAAATATCGGCGTCGGAGAAACCGGCCGCTTTCAGACGCGCAGCGGCTGCTTCTGCAACCGGAGTGGTCGCGCCGGTCGTAAATCCGGACTGAATTTCGATGAACTGTTTGTAGATGTCGTGCGCGAGCTGCTTTTCGCCTTCCGGGCGCGTGATTTGAGCGTTTGTCGATACAGCGCAGAAGACTACCGACAGCAATATCTTAGAAGCGAGCCAGATTTTTGTGTTTTGCATGGTGGGATTTTTGCATGGCGAGCGAATTCACGCAACTTCTCGACTCTGCCGCACTGCAAAAATCCGGGAAGCGTAGACGTGTTTCAATCGCCCCGAACGTTTAGGCCCACATGTAGCCTTGCTTCGCAAGGGGAAGAGACCGGATGCGTTTGCCAGTGACGGTGAAAATCGCGTTGCAAACGGCGGGCAAAATCGGTGGAAGCGCCGGCTCGCCGAGTCCCGTCGGCGGATTGTCGGTCGTGAGAAAATGTACTTCGATTTCGGGAGGCACCTGGTTCATCCGCAGCGGTGGATATTCATGGAAATTGCTTTGCATGGCGCGGCCGCGTTCGATGGTGATTTCGTAGCCCATAAGGTGGCTGAGGCCTTCGATTACTGAGCCGCGTGCTTCGTTGAGAGCGCTGGTCGGATTGATGATCTGGCTGCCGATGTCGCCCGCGACCCAAACTTTGTTCACTTTGAGATGCGTTTCCGATGTGACGCGGACTTCCGCGACCTCGGCGAAATATCCGCGATGGCTGAAGTGGAACGCAACGCCCATAGCTGTATCTTTCGGCAATGTGCGCGATCCCCAACCGGATTTTTCCGCAACAAGTTCGAGTACGCCGCGCATCCGCTGCGCACTAAACAGAAATGCAGGCGGAGTCTGCTGACCGCCGGCTGGAGCAGGTGCGGCATCGAAGGCCGGAGTGTTGAGCAGCGCGAGCCGGAACTTCACGGGATCCGCGCCGGCCGCGTGGGCGAGTTCGTCGATAAAAGATTGCATCACGAAAGCGATGCCGTTGCTTCCAGGAGCGCGCATCGCACCGGTGGGAACACCCAGAGGCATGACAGAAGCGTGCGTTGCGAAGTTCGAGATGAAACGGGCAGGGAATTCGTCGGGAGAAATCTGGGCGCTGGGTGCGAAGCGCTCGCCTTCGCCAAAACTAACGAAATGATTGCGCCAGGCGACGAGCTTCCCGGAAGAATCGACGCCGCCCTTTAAGAAGTGAAAGCCCGCCGGACGATAAAAATCGTGATGCATGTCGTCTTCACGTGACCAGAGCAGCTTGACGGGCGTGCCGCCAAGTTGTTTCGCGATCCAAGCCCCTTCGATCATGTAGTCATTCGTCAGTCGCCGCCCAAACCCGCCGCCCATCCGCGGCAAATGGATAGTCACATCACTTTCCGCGATGCCTAGAGTTTTCGCGACCTGCGTCAAGCCGCGCTGCGGCGTCTGGCTAGGCACCCACATTTCCAGTTTGCCGTCTTGAAAGCGCGCGGTGCAATTCTGTGGCTCAAGCGGCGCGTGCGCGAGGAACGGATAGAAATAGTCTCCTTCGACGACTTTCGCCGCAGATTGCAAAGTGGCGTCGGCATCACCGTCGGTGCGCAGCGAGCGCGCAGGCTTCTGGTTTGAGAGCTCGATAGCCTTGCTCGCAAAACCTTCGCTGCTCTGCTGCGCAGTCGGGCCCTCGTCCCACTTCACATCTAACTTTTGCCGCGCGGTGTGTGCGGTCCACCACGTATCGGCAACGATGGCCACGCCGCAGAGCAGACCCGTCAAATCAGACCCACCTTCCACAATAAAAGCTTGCCGCACCCCGGGAATGGCTTTGATCACATCGAGATTCGCGCTGACAACTCTTCCAGCAAAGACCGGGCACTTTGCGAACACGCCCCAAAGCATCCCGGGAAGCCTGAAATCGATGCCATAGAGAGGCTTTCCTCGAACGATGGCCGCATTGTCCACGCTCGGGATGGACTTACCGATGATTTTGAAATCTTTGGGATCTTTTAGCTTTACGGTAGCGAGATCCGGCGGAGCGATTTGCGCAGCTTTCGCAGCGAGCTCTCCATAACCGAGGGAGCGGCTCGTCGCCGCATGTTGCACGCGTCCGGACGCGGTCGCGCATTCAGATTCCGGCACCGACCAAGTTTGCGCAGCCGCGGCGACGAGCAACTGACGGCCCGCGGCTCCAACCTGCCGCATAGGAATCCAATTGTTCGGCGTTGCGGTGCTGCCACCGGCAACCTGCAAACCGTATTTTGTGAAGTTGACGTCACCCTGCTCGATCCGCACGTCCTTCCAATCCACGTCAAGCTCTTCGGCGATGAGCATCGGCAGCATTGTCCGTATGCCCTGACCAATTTCAGGATTTTTTGCGGTGATGGTCACGACGCCTTCAGGCGAAATGCGTATGAACGCGTTGGGAGTGAGCACCGCGGGCGGCGGCCCCTGCGGCGCTTGCGCAAGAACCTTCTCGAGGGGATCGACGTACGCGGAGAGTAGCAAACCTCCACCCGCGATGGCCGTCACGCGAAGAAACGAGCGGCGCCCGATAGTTCTGATGGTCCTGGACTCGAGAGCTTCCAAGGTGTTCATAGGGCCTCCTTACCTTAGACCGACGGTCTGGTTTACGGGTTACGCAGTTTCGTGTGCATCTTGCCGGAACAACGGGATTATAGCGCGGAGGAAGCAAAGCGGCATCAAGAAGAGCGAGCTAGCGCCGTCGCGAAGTCGCGGGACAGCGGTAACGAGCACGCTCGGAAAAACATTGCAAGCTGTGCCGAGAAATTCGTTCTAAGGACGTCACCGCGAGCAACCCGGTATACGGAATGCTAACTCTAATGAGATAACAAACGAGTGACAACGCTGTTCGTCAAGCTCAGCGCTTATCGCTCTTAAGACGGTCCTCCATTCCCCGGGTTGGGAAGAAAAACTGCCGAGGCAATTTCACGAAGCTAGAGGTGTCGACAATGACCAGCTCAAAGACCAGCTCGAACGCATTCGCTTCTCTCTCACACGAAAATCGCAAGACTTGGCGTTACTTTGTTGGCGTGATGGCCGTGCTTTTGCTTTGTGCCGGCACGTCTTCCGCGCAGACGGCAATGCACGCACCCGGATGGGTGGTAATCACCATCGGAGATTATCGAACCCTGCACGCGAAGGCCTACCCGCCCGATCGCGAACCGGAAGGGCCGCCCGTGGACGCGACACTGACCCGCGTCGATTACGACTTGCATATCGACGGCGACCTCGCCGCGGGCCGCGCGAGCCTTACCGTCGACGTACTAAAGGACGGCTGGGTGCGCGTGCCAATCCCGGCTGGATTGCTTGTGCGCGAAGCAAAACTCGACGGCAAGCTGGTTTCTCTGGTGCCCGTCGCGGCGGGAAAAGGTTCAAACCAACTCGCTGCGCTGCTCTCGCGTCCGGGGCGAGCCGTGTTGCTGCTCGATATTGCCTTGCCTGTCGTATCGACCGCCGGCGAAGAGAGCATCTCCCTGCCTTCGACCGCCTCCGGAGTCACGCGCGCCTCCGTTCGTCTTCCGCGGCAAGGCGTGGACATCAAGTTGACTGGCGGACTTCTGGCAGAGAAATCCGAACCCGGCACGGATAGCAAATGGCTTGCTTACGCGCGGGGCAACGAGCCGCTCACGTTTACTTGGAAAAGAAAAACCCAGGATCATCGCAGCACGCAAGCGTTGCGCCTACGCGGGTCGCTGACGGAGCTAACCGGACTCGGCGAAGACACGACGACCGTCGTGGCCGAAGTCAACGTAGAAGTAACCCAGGGTGCCGCGCGAGAAGTGCGCATTTCGCTGCCAGACAAAGTGACAGTCAATCAAGTTGCCGGCGCCATGGTAGCGGATTGGGAAATGAAAGACGGGCAGCTCGCCGTGACGTTCCTGGAACCCGTTGAGCAAAATGCCAAATTTATTGTAAGCGGAGAAACGCGCAGTCCGCGCGACGGCCAGATCGAGATTCCCCTGCTTCGCCTGCTGAACGCGGAACGCGACACTGGCGGAGTAGCGGTGGAAGTCCTCGGCGCCGGGGAGATCAAAGAGTTCAAAGCCGAAGGCCTCGAAAACGCCGATGCGACGGATTTGGGCGACATCGTCTCGAGCCGCCAATCGACT
Organism: Candidatus Acidiferrum sp.; assembly: GCA_036521695.1. Classification (GTDB taxonomy): domain Bacteria; phylum Acidobacteriota; class Terriglobia; order Acidiferrales; family UBA7541; genus Acidiferrum. The sequence continues at coordinate 46,095 of DATDHE010000536.1, forward strand.
TCACTCTCCGCATTCCGGTATCGAGCAGGCGACGCGAAGACCGCGCGATCGCTGACGGTGAACGTAGTGCGCTATACGCCGCAAGCCGTCCTGATGGCCAATGTTGCCGAAGCGCGTTACAACGTGTTGATCACCAACGAAGGAAAGCTGCTGGTGCAGGCGCGGTACGCGGTGCGGAATAACCAGCGCAACTTCCTGAAGATCACTCTGCCGCAAGGCGCAACTCTTTGGAGCGCATCGTTGGCGGGAAAGCCCGTCCGTCCCGGGCAATCGCCCGATGGCAGCGTGCTGCTCCCGCTGGAGAAAGCTCACGCCGGCGAAGATTCCTCCGAATTCGCCGTCGAGATCGTTTATATCAGCCGCGGCACCGCGTGGAATGATAAAGGACAATTCAAGCTCGCGCTGCCCGCGCTAGACTTGCCGATATCGCGAACAGGATTGCTCGTGTTCCATCCGCCACTTTTCAAAGTGACGTCAGAGGCGGGATCGTTCCGTACGGAAACGTACGCGGACCCAACTTCCGCAGCACTTAATCCTCCACCACCACCTCCACCACCGCCGCCTGCGTCCGCGTCGTTAGTCAGTCCGCGCGCCAGCGCCGCTGTGGCTGGAAGGGAGATTGGCGCCCTTACGCAGTACGCCGTAGTCGTCGATCAGCCTGCGATGCAGACGCTGGTCGATAATTTTCGTGCCACCTTGCAGGGAGGCAAGGCCGCCGGAATTCTTCCCATCAATGTGTCCTTCGAAGGTTTGGGGCCCTCGCTATTTCTTGTTTCCGAACTCACAGGTGAAAACCAATCTCCAAGTACGGATTTGAATTATCAACGCGAGAAAAAGGCAGGTGGGCGATGAAAAATATATTACTGGCAGTGGCATTTCTTATGTCCGTCCCCGCGTTCGCACAAGACAAGATCACCCCTCCCGTTCCGCAGGCAGGAAATGTGACGCTGCCGCTTGAGGAGTACAACCGTCTACTCGAGCTCGCGAACAAGTCGCCCCGACGAGTGGAGTCCGCGCCTTTGCCTTATACGATCAAGCGCGGAGACTTGAAACTGCGCGTGGCGAACGAAACGGTCATAGGAACGCTTCAGTTCCAAGGCGAAACTTTCAGCAAGGGTGAGACGAAGGTTGCGCTTACTTCGGGCATGACGATACTTGATGCGCGTCAGGAAGGCAGAGTTCTTCCTCTTGAACAAGAGGGCGGAATGCAGACAGCGATCCTCGCTGGGCCTTCCGACTTTTCCGTAGTCCTTGATGCGGGTTTGCCTTTAAACATCGAAACAGGTCGCGCATCATTCAATTTGCCCGTGCCGTCGGCGGGCAGCGTGCGGCTGACGCTCGAAGTTCCAGGCGATCACACAAACGTGAAGCTCAGTCCGGGATTGATCACCAGCCGGGAATCCGCGAATGGGAATACCACGATCGAGGCGACACTCGTGCCCGGTCAACCCGCCAACATCTGGTGGGCCACACGAGAAGTGGTTGCATCAGTCGTCCCGCGCGAAGTGCGCTTTCTTTGCAACGTGAAAACACTTGTTTCCGTCAGCGAAGCGGAGATTCGGCTAGCCGTGCTTGCCGACATCAACGTGATTCAGGGAGAACCCACACAGTTTGAAGTCGAAGTTCCCACCGGCTATGAAGTGACGGGAGCCTCAGGCGCTTCGGTGGATTCGAGCGATGTGCAATCGGGAGTCTTGACCCTGAAAGTAAATGCGCCTGCACAGCGAAACCACCAGTTCCTGATTTCGATGGGAAAAGCGATTGGCGTCACGAAAGCCGATGTTCCGTTTCTCAGCGTGAAAAATTCGCAACGCGAAGCGGGCGAGGTGCTCGTCGAAGGCGTTGGCACCATGGAGCTGACGGCGACGGAAGGCGGTAGCCTGAAGCGCACGGACATCAAGGAGACAAATCCTTATTTGCGCGCGCTCGCGCGATCTCCCTTGCAGGCGGCGTTTCGCTATCACCGGCAGGCTACCGAGAATCCGACCCTCGCACTGGAATGGACGCGGTTTCCAGACAGCAGCGTGCTCGCCGCGGTTGTAGAGCGAGCGGTGGTCACGACACTGGTGACCACGGAAGGAAGATCTCTGACCGAAGTGAGACTGACTGTGAAGAATCAGGTTCAGCCATTTTTGAAAGTGGAATTGCCGTCAGGGGCGAGCATCGTGACCGCAGAGGTCGCCGGGGAAAAGGTAAAGCCCGTAGAAGGGGCGGATGGGCAGCGAGTTCCGCTATTGCGCCCAGGGTTCAGGCCAGTCGATTCTTACGAAGTCTCTTTCGTGTTCATGCACTCCGGTTTACCATTTGCGAAAAAAGGCGGATCGGAGATTTCGCTGCCGAAAATGGATGTTCCCATCACCGTGTTGCAATGGGAGGTGTTCCTGCCAGAGCAGTACAAGGTGAAGGATTTTGGCGGCGACGCTTTGGCCGCGAACTTGTTGCCGCCGTCATTCCAGGGATTTGAAAGAGTGGGATACACTTCAGGCTCCTTCCAGGCAGGTGTCGGGGTCGGAGGTAGTGTGGGCGACCGGATTGCACCGCTTGAGCTTTTGCCAGGACAGCTCGGAGGTTACATCGTAAACGGCAGCGGAGCGATGCTTGCGAACGCGCAAGTGAACGTAACGCAATTGGACACCGGAGCCGTTCGAACTGCGGCAACGGATTATTCAGGCCGCTGGATTGTTTCGAGCATGCCACCGGGAAGAGTGAAAATCACCGTCACCTCGCCGGGTTTCAACACAACCGTCAGCAACATCAATTACGACGCGAATTACCCAACGAGTTCCAACTTTGAATTGCGCGTTTCTAGCGCGACGGAGACGGTTGAGGTGCTGGCCAATGATCAAGCCAAGGAATCGCGGCGCATCGAACGGGATTTGAAGGATCACGAAGCCGCAGCTTCCAACTCAGCATCAAACAATGTCCTGAATCTGCAGCGGCGCGTGTCGGGCGTGCTTCCCGTACGCGTCGATGTGCCGCGCGCGGGCAGTTCGTATAGCTTCGTGCGCCCGCTTGTGCTGGACGAGGAGACAAAACTCACGTTCACCTATAAGACCAAATAAACTCCACTGCTGCTGGTGGATTCCGCGGATTCGAACCGGCCAGGGGAGGTTTTCCCCTGGCCGTTGCCATTTTACAACGCATTCATAGTCCACCCAGCGCGTCTGTCTGGATTTTTCCCACTTGGCGGGAACTAAGTGCGGGAATCAACGGAATTTAAAGAGTCCGTCGTGCGTATAGATGAGTAAGGAAACTCTAACGACGGCAACAGCCGTCTAAGCCCAGGTAGGGAAACGCGAAATAAAAGGCTTTTCGTTGCGGCGGGGCGTACATTTATTTTAGGTAAGGGAAGAGGCAGGCGATATGAAGGCAATCCCGGATATTTTAATTGGCTTACTGATTTGTTTTTTTCTCGTGGTGATACAGGTTGCGGCGCAATCTCCGCAGGAAGCGCCGCCCTATCAGAATCCCGGCGCTACTCAGGGCGCGGCGCAAGCCCCGGGGCGCGGAGGCGAAAGGCGTCCAGGAGTTTTCGGGATGCTTACCGCAGTTCACGAACAGTCCGTCGAGATAACCAGGCAGGACGGGAGCGTAGTAACCGTCAAGCTCAGCGCGAGCACACAATTCCGGAAAGATCGGGAATCCGCGAAGCTCAGCGATTTCAAAGTCGGAGATACGGTGTTTGTGCGCGGCGAGGAAAACGCGGATCACACCTGGACCGCGGAAGTGCTCGGATCGCGTCCGAACGGCGCCTTTGGTGGTGGTCCCGGCGGCGGTCAGGGCGGTGGTCCCGGCGGCGGACGGCCAGCGGGTGTGCTTGGGCAGGATTATGTTTTTGGAGAAGTGAAGGCAATTGATGCTCCCAAGCTGACGATTCTCCGGCCGGACAATGTCACGCAAACTGTTGAGTTGAATGAGGAGACTTCACTTCGGAAGGGCCGCGACAGCATCACGATGGCGGACATTCAAGCCGGCGATCACATCATGGTCCGCGGCGGAATGGCGAATAATGGGTTTCAGCCGAAATCCGTGATAGTGATTTCGCCGGAACAATGGAAGCGATTCCAGGAATCAGGAATCGGCGGGACCGGCGGACAAACTGCGAAGCCGCCGCAAGACAATAGAAAGCCGCAGAATCCTCCGGAGCCGCCACATTGAAATTGTTTGTTCGGATGTTTATTTTCCTGGGTCTGGTGACCTTAACAATCAGAGATTTGCACGCGCAAGAGAATCCTACACCCGCGCAAACTATTCCCGCAGCGCCGCAGACGAGTTCGACGCCCTCGCCACCGACGACTTACCGGATCACGGGCAGCGTGCACAGTGGCAAGACGCCATTGCCTGGTGTGACGCTGACCGCCTCGAACACGTTGACAGGGAAGAAGTACACCGCCGCGACAATTTCAGACGGCACGTTCGCGATGACTGGATTGTCACGCGGGCGCTATGTGTTGCGCGCAGAGTTTATGGGTTTCGCGCCACAAACTCAGGAGGTAGTACTCAATCCGGAAAATCAGTTAGGTAAAGCGGATCTGGAATTGATCCTCGCGTCACGGCAGCAGGAGCAGACCGAGCAGCGCCGCGCCGCTGCCGCGACTGCTGGTCGCGGCTTCCAAAGTCTAACGATGGATTCCACGGAAGCGGCACCTTCTTCCGGGGAATCTGGTCTTGCGGTCGGTGCCGGGCAGAACCCAAGTGCGAGCGACTTAGCCGGGCTGCCGCTCAACGGCGCTGGGGCGGATGCGCCCACGGAATCGCTGAGCATCAGCGGTGTGCAAGGACGCACGCAGGATTTCGGTCAAGGCAACGAAGGTGAACTGCAGGACCGCATCCAGGAATTTCGCGATCGCGCGCAGCAGAACGGTCCCGGCGGTTTTGGAGGAAGCGGTGGTGGTGGATTTGGCGCTGGGCCGGGCGGCGGAGGTGCCATCGCATTCGGGCGCATGGGGCGCGGCTTCGATGTGAATCAGCCGCACGGCAACGTGTATTTTTATGACGACACTTCGGGGCTGGATGCGCGGCCGTTTTCGCTGAATGGGGAACCGCTTCAAAAGGCAGATTACAACCAGCTGCACTTTGGAGCCTACGTTGGTGGCCCGCTGAATATTCCGAAAATTTTTAATGGTGGCAACAAGACATTTTTTTTTGGAGGGTGGAGCGGTACGCGCGGAAGTTCGCCGTCTGACTTCTTATCAACGGTGCCCACAATGGCCGAGCGAGGCGGCAATTTCTCCGCCCTAGCCACGCCGATCTACAGTCCAACGACTGGGCAGCAATTCGATTTTAACGGGCAACCGAATACGATTGACCCGGCTCTGATTACCCCGCAAGCGCAAGCTCTTTTGCAGTACATTCCACTGCCAAATTTGCCGGGAACGACGCAGAACTATCATGAAGTAACTTCCGCGGAGAGCAATTCGGACTCCGTGAATTTACGGCTGATCCACAATTTTGGCCCGGTGCCGGCGCAGGGAAATCGCACGCCGGGTGGAGGGGGGCGTGGTGGCGGAGGCCGGCGCAGATCGCAGAACAACCTCAATTTGGGCATGAGCTGGACAAAGACAAACACTGATATCGTCGGAGCGTTTCCTTCTCTGGCCGGCGGAACCAGCACCCAAGGCTTGAATGCAAATGCCGGCTGGGTCTACGGCAAAGGGCGCGCCACTAACAACCTGCGCTTTACCTACAACCACAACCATGTTTCGACGACCAATTTGTACTCGAACGTCACGGACGTTGCCGGCCTGGCGCAAATTGGAGGTGTGTCCACAAATCCATTTGATTGGGGCATTCCGGGAAT
>DATDHE010000537.1:0-14708 GCA_036521695.1 Candidatus Acidiferrum sp.
GCGGTCGAATTCATCTTGCGATGGTATTTGGTTTGTGTTAGCTTCCTGCCCGGATGAAGTTCACTCGACCACACCTCACCATCGAACCCCTCACACTTGGGACACCCTGAAAACGGGCAGAGATTGACCGGTTATGCCGACTACTCGGCAATTAGCGACGATCAGGCCGTTTTCCCGTTACCTATTTCGTCAGTACAGCTTTCCCAAAAATCAGCTGGATGCCAGGAACGTTTGCGTTCCGGGAGTCAAGGTTGGTGCTGAAAAATGGGATGCCAATCATTCGTCGCGCAACGAGATCATCGGGTCGACGTGCATCGCACGACGCGCGGGAATGTACGACGCCGTAAAGGCCATAAGCGCAAGCAGGAACCCGGCGGCGACAAACGTGCGCCGTTTCTGCGCCCTCGATGGTTTTAGTGAAATCCGCCTAACTCCCTTGGAAAGAATGGCGGGGACGACGAGACTCGAACTCGCGACCTCTGCCGTGACAGTACACTGTTTTTTGGTAACTGCTTGAAACTACGCGGCACGGATGGCTACCAAGACCGCGCTTTGGAACCCTAAGTAACAATTATTGGACCATGAATGGACCAGGAAATGGACTCTGCCGTCGCGCGGCAGAAGCCAGCGAATGAAGAGGATTTCTTAGACCTCATTTCAGAATAACTTTCGGTTTGCAACTTGGGTAGACAGGAGTGGCGGACCGAAGATACCAGGTTAGAGTCACCTGTCAATTCCTGGGACTACCTAGCAAGAGAATGATTCAATCCGACTGATTCTGCCACCGCGCGACGGGTAAATGCCATCCTCGATATATCGCCATAACTCGCAGCCAGAAGCACAGGAGTGCGCCCACGGTCATCATCAGAAAAGCCGGATAATGCAAAACATATCCGATCACTACTACGACGCCAGCGGCTAGCGCAGCAACAGCATAAATATCCGCCTGAAGCACCGCTGGCGTTTGGTTCACAAGCACATCGCGCAATATGCCACCGCCAATCCCAGTTAGCACTCCCATAAAAATCGCCATCACCGGATTGAGTCCCGCGATGAGCGCCTTTTGTGTGCCGGCGACGGCAAACAGGCCGAGTCCCGCGCCGTCGAATAACAACACCAGCCTGCGACGTTTATCGATGTCGGGATACCAGTAGAACGTTACCAATCCTGCCAGAAGAGAAATCCCCAGGTAGCGCCAGTCGCTTATAGCCGCTGGTGGCACCGCGCCAATCAGTACATCTCGTGTGATCCCGCCGGCATTACCGGCCGCGAACGAGAGTGCCATCAGACCGAACAGATCGAACCGGCTTTTGACACCCGCAGCCGCACCGCTGAGTGCGAAAACGAAGGTGCCAAGCAGATCCACAGCATCCAGAAAAGGACCCGCTAGTTGATACCCGTGCATCAAGACGCTATTCACGAGGCCAGCCACGCATGCGCCGCAACAACGAGGGCCTTCACACCTGTTTCCAGAGTCGGATGAATGACTGGTGCAAAGGCGGGGTTATGGTTGGTTGGAAGCGAGCTGAGTTTTCCCTCTTTCTTTGTCTTGGCGTAGACCACTGGATCATCTCCGCCGAAGAACCAATACACTGCCGGAACATCCCACCCAGCTCCAAAGCAGCCGAAGTCCTCGCTTGCCATGGTGGGCTTTGTCTGTTCGACGGAACGGACAGGGAAGTTTTCGAGAAATGCCTCGACGAGCTTCTTTGTCGCGTTGGGATCATTCTTTACTGACGAATACTGATCGAGTGGAGTGATTTCTGGCGGTCTTGGCGCTCCTGATGCCGCTGCTTCAGCCTTCGCAATGCGTTCAATTGCAGCGAGCACACGCTTGCGCACACCCTCGTCAAATGTGCGCACATTCAATTTGATCAATGCCTCGTCCGGAATAATGTTCTCTTTCGTGCCAGCCTGCAGCAGCCCAATTGTCACTACGGCGGAATCCGTGGGCGCGACCTCCCGGGAGACAATCGTTTGCAGCCGCATTACGGTCGAGGCGGCCATAACTACGGGATCGATGCTGGATTCGGGCATCGAGCCGTGCGCACCGCGCCCGAACATGCGAATCTGCAGGCTATCGGCCGAAGAAGTGACAATGCCCGCACGCCAATCGATGTTCCCGGACGGCAAGCTCATGACGTGCTGCCCTAGCACAACGTCCGGTTTTGGAAATCGTTTGAACATCCCGTCATCGATCATCGCCTTAGCACCTTGCGCGGTTTCCTCGCCTGGCTGAAAGACCGCCATCAGTGTCCCTCTCCACGCGTCGCGGCTCTTCGCAAAAAGACTTGTTGCCCCAATCAAGCACGCAACGTGCATATCGTGGCCGCACGAGTGGGCTACGGGTACCGTCTTGCCGCTAGGGTCAGTCCCCGTGACGGTGCTGGCGTACGGAAGGCCAGTCGCTTCTTTGATGGGTAGAGCATCCATGTCCGCGCGCAGCATGACAGTGGGTCCATCGCCGTTACGCAAGATACCTACGACCCCAGTCTTGCCGACCTCCGTGGTCACCTCAAAGCCCAGAGCCTTCAGATGATTCGCAGCAATGCCAGCCGTCCGCGTTTCCTGCATTGATAATTCCGGATGTGCATGTATGTCTTTATAAACAGCCTCTAGTTCCGGAAGCAGTGTGGCGAGACTTGCAAGGATCTCTGCCGGCTTCTTCTCGCTCATGAAAGTAGACTCCTTACGTCAGATCGGCCCAACTAGGGTGGCTAACATTCCGTCGGACACGGGTCATCCGTTCTTGCCGTTCCATGGGTGCCATTTGCGCTCCCCATGCTTTTGATTTCAGGTCCACGCACCTAGTGGCAACTGTTGTTGCCCGCGTCAGCTATCGCCAGAAATGTGACGCTGGTTGGCGCAAAACTGAGGCGCCCTGCGCGCGTTGACAGACCCTCAAGTTGTGGCACATCGCCCATGCTGTTAAGTTGAAGCATTTTCCCGTTAAGCTGAACCGTTGTGTCCTGAAGCTGCTTGGCCGTCAGTGTGTAGCGTTCCGCGTCAGAGGGTAATGTCATTTCATGAGCTTGCTGGCGGTCGGCATTGATTACAAGAAGCGTGACGCCGCCGGGACGGTTCTGAAGGCAGTGGGCATAGACGTAAACATTCGGGGTTGGCGATGTGTGTGGATCGAGAACTGTCGCACTCATAAGGCGTCGCCAAAGCAAAGCGGCCCAGTAATTTGGACGTGGTGCGAATGTATTTTCGTCCAACAGGCCGTAGTCGCTTGATGCCAGTGTGTTGTGCATAATCACTTTCACGCAACGCTGGGCCAGGCTTGCATGTTGAACAAGATATCGGAAGGTGTCCAGAAAAGTGGAAGCCCAGGGGTTTCCACCGCAGGCTGCATCGGCAGTTTCCGTAATCCAAAGTGATTTGCCTGGCTCGAACCTGTCTCGAAGGTCGGCGTAAAATGCGCCAATCTTCTCCGCGCGCGAGAGCCAGTCTTGAGAAAGTGCCGCTGCCGCCGTTGTTTGTGATGATGCGCCCATGCTTGCGCACCGCTGCGAAGCAGCCGCATAGAGATGGTAAGAAAAAACATCGAAAAGGGGGCCGGTCGCATGTAGCAGGTCTTCGGATTTGAGCACCCCGGCACCCATTGGCATCGCGAACGGTCCCTCACCAACTGAACCCGGACCAAGAAATAGTGTATCGGGTGCAGTCATTCGAAGGAATGTGCGGAACGCCACAACGTCGCGGCCATAGCTTGCGGCATCGTACCCTTTGGGTGCGCCGCCCATGGCTGCATACGTTGGCTCATTCATGAATTCCGTGGCGGCGATCTTTCCTCCAATAGATTTCGTGTACCCGAACAATTGCCGCGCCTGGTCTGAAGTCCACACGCCTTGAGCATCACGCGGCCCCGGCCCCGTAGCCACCGATGTAACAATCCCGGCGTTCACTGCACGAGAAAAGTCAATGACGCCCTTCCATTCCTTTCGTGTTAAGACTCCGCTGAATCCTGGTGGCGCATTGGCTGGCGCGGGTTTATCTGAATCCTGAAAATAAGCGCTATTGGCCCACGTGCCGCTGACTCGCACATATGCGGGTCCCAATGCCGCTGCCAACTTTCGCAATCGAGGATTCGAAAGGTCAATGGGTGCTCGATATTGATAGATGTTCGGGTTTATTCCTGCCGGAGTGAAACCCTCCTGCCGTGCGGGCTCTTGCGCGTGACTGTTGTTTGTAGCGGAGCTCTCGTATGGTCTCCAAAACCTTCCGCCGATCACTTCCACCATTTCAATGTTGTAGGACTGGAAGCGCTCATCGACTGTACCAATGGGTGGCATCTTGGCGGGATCAAGTGACGCAACCTGTGTGGTCAGTTGCGTTCCTGGAAACACGACAGCCGCCGCACATAAAGCTGCCGCTAAGCACAGTCCCGAACGTGCGGTCCTGTTCATTCCGTTATCTCAATCGACTTCCCGGGTGATCGCAGCATATGGTCCGATACATTTAGACAATCGGCGTATAGCACTGTGAGCAAATGTAAATCGCGAGCACGGGTACGAGCAAATCTCGCGCGTCGCGTTTGGATGTTCCATGAAAACCACAATAGACGGTTTGACGTTTGCTTGGCACGCCATGGCTGGACCCCATTCCGAAGGGCCTGCTTACAATATCACTCAACTGAAATGGTTTCTCCCGAAACCTCGTTTGAAAGGCCTTCTCACTGCTCGCTGCTTGTCTGTTGAAGCAAACTAATGATGTAAAGTCTCAGAACGATGCCTCAACTTGCTCGATCAGAGAGGCCTGCTCCGACGAGTCCGTGGCGACCCCTCGGTAACCGCATATTCCGGGACTTGCTCGCTGCGGACTTGGTTTCCGATATTGGCGCTTTCATGCAGAGTGTGGGTGCGGCATGGCTGATGACCTCACTCACCAACAATCCACTCTATATTGCACTGATTCAGACCGCATCCGCTCTGCCGTTTTTCTTGTTGGCTCTTCCGGCGGGCGCTATCGGAGATATCTTCGACCGGCGCAAGCTGATACTCCTTACGGAAATATGGATGTTTGGAATTGCGCTTGTCCTCGCCGTGACCACCATAGCCGGGGCGATAACGTCTTGGCTCCTACTCTTGCTTACGCTCGCGCTTTCGTTGGGTGACGCCGTCGAATCCCCCGCTTGGCGGGCAATATTCCCCGAGTTAGTAAGTAAGGACGATCTACCTGCCGCTCTGGCGCTGAATGGAATTGAGTTCAACCTGGCTCGGGCAGTGGGGCCGGGACTTGCCGGCATGATTATCGCGGTCATTGGAGTGGCGGCTGCGTTTATCGTGAATGCGCTGTCATTTCTTGGGGTAATTTTTGTCATAGCGAGATGGAAACGGCCGACTAGCAAAAGCAAATTGCCAGTTGAGACATTCGAAGGGGCCATATCCGCTGGGATTCGTTACGTGCGCTACTCGCCCGACATTCGCACGCTACTGCTGCGGTCGGCGTTGCTTATCTTCTTCACGAGTTCTTTTTGGGCTCTCTTGCCAACAGCGGCAAAAGGACTAAGCAAGAGTCCTGTCGCGTATGGTTTATTGCTCGGCTTTTTCGGAGTCGGTGCAGTGCTCGGCGCCATCGTGCTTCAGCGGGCTCGGTCAAGGCTTTCCGCAGAGGTCATACTTTCCATCGCGACAGCTACATTCGCCGGGGTCATTTTAAGTACGGGCCTTTTGCACAGTCTCGTAATTCTTTGCGGGCTAATGCTCTTAGGAGGAGCCTCCTGGACCGTCTTCATGTCCCTCTTCAACACGATGGTGCAACAGCTTGCGCCGGATTGGGTGCGCGCCCGAGTGCTGGCAGTCTATCTTTTCGTATTCCAGGGAAGCGTTGTGGTTGGCAGCACTCTTTGGGGATTTGCGGCGGCACGCACGAACGTGCATCTAGCGCTTGCGTTTGCTGGTATTGGGACCGGGGCCTGCATGCTGCTGCAACTTCTATTTCGGTTGCCAAATACTGCCGTCGATCTCAGCACGTGGAATCACTGGGTTAGGCCAACTATGTTTGAGGAACCTGCTCTTGACGACGGCCCGGTCCTGGTCACTTTGAAATATGTCATTGATCCGACGAAGGCGTCCGAATTCCTAAAACTCGTTTACAGGTATCAACGAGTACGTCGCCGTGACGGAGCCACGCAATGGGGAATTTTTTGTGATACCGAAGCACCGAACGTTTATTTGGAGAGCTTTCTCGTGGATTCTTGGGCCGAACACTTACGCCAGCATGGCCGCTTCACTCTGGCGGATCGCGAACTCGAGAAGCGCGTGCAGAGCTATGCGCTCAAACCTATCGAGGTAAAACACTACCTGCACGCACGGAAGAAACGTCGCTCCTGATCCATTGCGAAGAGCCAATGTATGGTCTCGGGCAAGAACTCGCAGTGGATATAGCTAAAAGGGCGTAGTCTTCTGGTAGTCGCGACATGCCGAACGAGGTCAACCTCTTGCGAATCGCCAACGGCGGGGCACACAGTGACGACGCAAGTGACGGAACCGACGCAGAGGAAAAAGCTCGTCGTGACCAGGGATGGATCGAATATGGTTTCGGGCGAAATACCCGTCGCGATTCAGATCATCACTCCCAACAGGGATCTTCCTGGGAATGGAAGGAAGGCGAGTCATTCGGCGGGAAATCCGGCTATGCGCTTTGCCGCTGTGGTCATTCCAAAAGCAAACCATTCTGTGATGGTTCTCATTGAAGTCGGAGGGTGTCATGCAACGGATCCAACGTCGTGGAAGGCTCGGCCTTAAAGGTTTGTTCACACTGGCGAGCGTTTACTTTGCTATTCTCTTCGCCGGAGTCGCCTGTTTGATGGCAAGCGGAAGCGCGCGCACAATCATGAATCGTGCGGATAGCAAGGTCCTCGCTGGCTCAGCCGCCTTCGGGGACTGGCACAACGATGCGCCGGGAGTGCGGCGGCTGATCACAGCCCAGGACCTGCCGGAAATCAGTAAGGAAGGGCCGGACTACCCCGAGATAGTTCCGCGGCCGGCGGGAACCATGCCGCGAGTTCCGGAAGGGTTTTCGGTCGAGTTGGTGGCCTCCGGCCTTGCGCAAGCCCGCGTCATCCGCGTGGCGCCCAACGGCGACCTTTTCATAACGAATAGCGCGGCAAATGAAGTGCGCGTCTATCGCGTCCCGCCGGGCTCTTCCAAACCTGCGGTCAGTGAAGTTTTCGCAACCGGGCTTCATCAGCCCTACGGGATGGCGTTCTATCCTCCGGGACCGAACCCCCAATGGATTTACATTGGAAACAGCAACAGCGTCGTTCGTTTCCCGTACAAGAATGGGGACCTGAAGGCGACGGCAAAGCCGGAGCGCATCGTCGAAGGCATTCCACCGACGCATCACTGGACTCGCGATGTCCTTTTCACATCGGACGGCAAACGCCTGCTGCTCACGGTCGCCTCGGGTTCCAACATTGCTCTGGACATGTTTCCCGTGCCCCGCGTTCCCGGAGGGCTCGACGGTTGGAACAAGACGCGTCCGCTCGGCTCAGCTTGGGACACCGAAGAAGGCCGCGCCAACATTCTCTCCTTCGATCCCGACGGCTCGAATCAAGAAATTTATGCTACGGGGATTCGAAATCCGTCCGGAATTACTCTGCAACCGGCCACGGGCCAGCTTTGGGCCGTCGTCAACGAACGCGACGGCCTCGGAGACAACACGCCATTTGATTATGGGATGCATGTCCAGGAAGGCGCCTTCTACGGCTGGCCGTGGTTTTACGTAGGCGGCCACGAGGATCCACGGCACAAAGGCGAGCACACCGACCTGAAAGACCACGTGACCGTCCCCGATGTTTTCTTCCAAGCCCATTCCGCGCCGCTCCAGATCCAGTTCTATGAGGGCAAGGATTTCCCGGCCGAATATAACGGCAGCGCATTCGTCACGCTGCACGGTTCCTGGGACCGGTCCTTCCGCACCGGCTACAAAGTTGTGCGTCTTCCGTTCGATAAGAGCGGCAAGCCAACCGGGGAATACGAGGACTTCATGGTTGGTTTCGTCGTCTCCGACAAACAGGTCTGGGGGCGCCCCACGGGACTAGCCGTCGCGAAGGACGGCTCGCTCTTCGTCAGCGAAGATGGCAGCGGGACCATTTGGCGCATTTCTCATAAGCAATAAGCTGTCCGGTAATGGTGCATTTTGGGAGGATCACATGGCACAGAACAATCTTGAACTCATGCGGACACTCGACGATTCCTGGAACGCACAGGACTGGGAGACGTTTGAAAAGCGGCATTCCAGGGACACCGCTGTGTTTTGGCCGGGTCAGGCCGAGCCGACAAGAGGTCGCGACAATCACAAAGCGGAGTCCGTCGAGTTTTTCAAGACGTTCCCCGACAATCATCTGATTAATCATCCCTATAAAGTGGAGATTGCTCAGGGCGAATGGACGTGCACCGTTGCGGATTTTACAGGTACGATGCGGGGACCGATGAAGGGTTCCGACGGCAAGCTGATCGCGCCGACCAACAAGAAGTTTCATATCGAGTTCTGCACGGTCGCGCACTGGAAGAACGGCGAAATCGTCGAAGAAAAACTCTTTTATGACTTGGTCGGATTGCTAAAACAGATTGGAGTGATGTGAGCATTTCTGCTCAGCTAGTTAAACAGCACGATTCATGACTTGCTTTCAGTACCCAACCGTAAATCGCGCCGAACAAGGGGGCTAACCCACCTGCACGGTTAGCATCGATATCGATCCGCCGTCGACACCTTCGATGGGGAAAGTGATAATTTCGCTTTGCTGCCTGGTCGCGATGACATACAGCATGGGCAAGTAATGATCCGGTGTGGGAATCGAAAGCAATGCTTCTGGTCCCAGATTCTCGTATTCAATAAGCGGTTTGTATTCCCCGGCTACCATCATCTCCTTTGCATCCCGTTCAAAACGAACAGCCCAGTCGTAAGGATCGGGCATGTGCCGACCCCAAGCATACGCATGCAGATTGTGCACTAAGTTGCCGCTGCCGATGATGAGTATGCCCTCATCGCGCAAGGGCGCGAGCTTCCTGCCAATCTCAAAATGGAATGTTGCTGGTTTATTTTCGTCGATGCTTAGTTGGACGACGGGAACGTCAGCATCGGGATAGCGTGGCGAAGTACCGACCATGTGCCATGATCGAGCCCCCAGGAGTTGTCAAGCTTGACTTCTAGCGGCGTGAGCAATTTTTGTACGCGACGGGCGAGTTTGGGATCACCAGGCGCAGGATATTGCACCTGAAACAATTCTCGGGGAAATCCGCCGAAATCGTGAATGGTTCTCGGAGAAGTGGCAATGGTTACCCCGGTTTCTGAAACAAACCAGTGAGCGGAGATAGACAGAATGGCCTTGGGTTTGGGTGTTGTCTGCCCTATGCGGGTCCATGCTTTCGTGTAGGCGTTGTCTAGGACGGCATTCATCGGATTGCCGTGACCAAAAAAGATTGCGGGAAGTATCTTGGACATATCGAGGCACCTCTGCTTGGTTCACGGGCCTTGCGGGCGATTCGCGGGCTGCCTTTCGATTGGAAACTGTAACCCGCTGCATTGCGTCAGGCGAAAACTGAGCCACAGTATAACGCCGGCGCAGAGCTTGACGTGCAAGAGTGGGAATTTTTGACACTACAAAGTCGCGCACCATGCCACCGCCGAGTGCAGTGAGTATGCTGAAACACACCGCGGCAATCAGGCGGAGAGGAAGAGGAGCGATAGGAGTTCGATATAACTTCGGTACATCCGAGGCCAAGATTTCCGCCTGAGAAAACCTACAAAAAAGCGCTCAATAAGGCGTGGTGCGGGGTTTGCTGAAATGATTTGGCGCGGACGCTTGATTTGACCTAACGAGAGAGCGCTGCCGCCGCAAAGCAATTCACTCGGCAGCTTTCACCCTCCCCGAAACACCGTTTGCCTCGATACGTGAAGATTCTTCTGCGCCGCAACGGCGGTGCAGGAGAGACAGATGCAACACGGATGTATGGAAAGACTCAATCGCAAACGAGGTCCCGAAGTCTGGCAGTTTCGCCGGTCCGAGATCGATCCTGGAGGCAAACGTCTTTACCACAAGAGGATTGTTGGCACCGTCGAGCATTACCCGGATGAGCCTGCTGCGCGGCGCGCAGTAGTCGGGCTGCTCTCGGAAATCAATACCGATGGCCGACCTACAAATCCTCGGGTAATGACGATTGCTCAACTCTGTGATCATTTCGAGCAGCGCGAACTTTCAAAGGAAAACACTTGGCGCAGTCACGCTACGAAAAAGATCTACAAAACGTACTTAACCCGGTGGGTTCGCCCTCACTGGCATAACTTCGAGTTGGCTGAGATCAGAACAATACAAGTCGAGTCCTGGCTTCGAGCCCTGCCTCTCGCGAAGAGCAGTTGTGCCAAAATCCGAAATCTGATGTCCGTTCTTTTCAATCATGCCTGCCGATACGAGCTGTTCGACCGCAATCCGATCTACCTTGTTCGTCAGAGTGCAAAGCGCCGCAGAGCACCAACCGTCTTGATGCCCGCTGAAATCAAGGCGTTGGTGGACAATTTAGGCATTCGAGAACGAACGTTGGTCCTTCTTGCAGTATCGACCGGTTTGCGGCAGAGCGAGCTGTTCGGGTTGAAATGGGGAGACATCGAGTTTGCGGAAGGACACATGTACGTCACCCGCTCCATCGTCTATGGGGTAGTGGGTCCGTGCAAGACAGAGGCATCGCAGAAGCCGGTGCCCATTCATCCGATTCTCTCGGAAGCTCTGTTGCAATGGAGGAAAGGTGTCCGCTGCACGAGGGCAGAGGACTGGGTTTTCGCAAGCAGGCGCTACCAAGGCCGAAGACCGTACTGGGGCCAGGCGATCCTACGCAAATATATTCGCCCTGTGGCGCAGAGTGTCGGAATCCAGAAGCGATTCGGATGGCACACGTTCCGGCACACGTACTCGACTCTGCTGCGAAGTGTTGGAACTGAATTCAAGGTAATGCAAGAGCTGCTTCGACATTCGACCTTGCGCTCAACGTTGGACGTCTATACCCAGGCGATGACTCCGGCCAAGCATGCAGCGCAAGCAGCCGTCGTGTCGCTGCTCTTTTCTTCCGGTGCGAACGGATGACAGGAAACTACCGCTACCTAGCCACACAGAAAAAGGGCACAAAAAGGGCGCGCAACGCGCCCTTTTCGCGCCCTCGATGGTTTCCGCAAACTCCGCCTAACTCTTTTGGAAAGAATGGCGGGGACGACGAGACTCGAACTCGCGACCTCTGCCGTGACAGCGGCCCCTCGATAGGTTTTACAGCAACTTACAAGACCGCGGGGACTGCCAAAGGCCGCCTAAGTCGTTCAAAATCACACAAGGCGTTGCGTGCTGTGGGTTGGATTGTGGGTTGGGAATTCCGTCTCTCTTGGTGATCAGCCATGACGATCCTCTACTGATCCAGAGATAACTTCCGGTTGGCCCGTGATCCGGGAACAATCAGGATTTGGCCAATCGTCAATGCCGATATGCCAACTTGTCGTTACTAATCCGGCATGTCGGCGTCTGAGTGCTTCCGCATTGCCAACATCCGACCCGAATGCAACGCTTGCAGCCCTGTTCCTCGCGATCGCCAACATAAACGTTTGGAATCGCCTCAACGTCACCGTGCGGCAGGTCGTGGGCGATTGGAAGGGCTGAGTGCTTTACTGGACCAGGTGGATCAACGCTGTCGTTCCTTTATTCACGCGAGCAAACATCATTTTCTCGACGACTATCTGCCCTATCCAGCATATTTTCATGGGATGGTCCGGTAGATAAAGTTTTGCGGCCCGTCCACCACCTTAAAATCTGCTGGAACAGTGAAGAGCGAAGCGTCAGGCTCGGCGCGGACCACATTCGTGAGTTTGAACGTCTGTTCGCCCATTCGCGGATCACTCCGCTTGCTGTAAACGATCGTTTTCAGGTCGGGCGATGTCCAGACTTCGGTAACGATGCTGATGGGTTTTTCATTTCCGATTTCCCCTGCTGGAATGGTTCGCGTAGTGCGCACTCCTGAGACAAGCAGACCTTCCATGGTCTGAGTTCCCAAATCCTCGGTGCTTACTTCAGTCCGCTCTTCCGGTCCCAGGGATTTCATGACGGCCATCGGTGGGGGTGGGGGGGACGCACTGCCGGCCGCCGAAACGCTACCGAATTGTGCGGCGAATATTCGCGTGGGGCCCGCCGTCTCTCCAGTTGCCCCGCTGCCGGAGGACATCGAGAGTTTCTGGGCAGTCTTGTCCGTCAAGTTCAACGTGTAAGACACCTGCGCCACAGGGTCCATGAGGAAGACGATGTGCGGGGCATTCGCAGCGGATAGGTTTCCAATCATTGGCAAGGGTGCGTCCTGACGGCTGCGCCCTTGCGAATCGCGCGCGGTCGTCCCGGTGCTGCTCTGCACGATGTGATTCCCGTCGGCAAGCGTTTGGACTGACTCGTTGGTGATCGTGGCGGAATAGGGCGCTCCCTGAACGGCTATGCCAACCGTGCGGCCAGCTATGGCGGTCGCTACACCTCCTCCGGCACCTTGGTACATCACGTTTGTTCTGATTACGTCCTGAGCAAACGCGCAAGATGAAGTTGCCAAAACGAGTGCCAGTAGATATTTCATGGTTGAGTTGCCTTCCTTTCAAAACCAATCAATCTCGGCCGAAAACGGATTTGCTGCGCCGATCCATCCGGCCCGAAGCTCACGTCCGCGGTGAAGTTGACGCCCTCAGGAACCGCCCCGGGTGGAAACATCGATTCCGCCGGTATAGCGATCTGTATCGCAGGCTCCGTTGGCAGCCAGGCAGCAGCTTGCACCTGCCGATTGGAGGCGGCGCGCCGGCGGTGCACCGCTTTGCCAGACGTTGGCATTGATTCAAGAACGTTAGCCGGCGAAGCTGGTACCATCGCAGGACGAATGGCGGGCTGCTCGACAGGTGGGCGCAGTAAGACTAGGGCCAGCGTGGCAGCAACAACGGCAGCCGCAACGGCTGAGAGCATGGGAACCCAAGGTCGTCCGCTATGCGCCTTTACTGCTGCCATCGCATCGCAGTAGGCATCGAACGTCTTGCTTACCTGCTCATACTTGGCGACCCACGTCCGGCACTCGGTGCACTCCCCGATATGGTGTTGCACCTCGGCCATTCGATCTTCGCTCAGCTCACGATCGAGCCAGGCCATCAGTTTTCCCGAATAGTCACACATTGCACTTCTCCGTCAATTTCCTGATCGCGCGTTCCACCGTATCGCCGACCGTGGACGTTGCGATTCCCAAGGCCTCTCCAATTTCGCGATAGCGCAAACCTGCCGCGCGCAGCAAGAGGCATTCTCGTTCGGAATCGGTCAACAGGACAATCGCCTCGTGTAATCGTCGAAACTTCTCTTTCTCCAGCATCTCTCGCTCTGGCGTCGTTCCATCCACCATCGCTTCGATCTCGACATCAAGTGGTTCGCCGAACCGTCGGTTGTAGCTGCGCTGCCGGTTTCTAGCCTGATTGTGCGCCACGCGAAACAACCAGCCGCGAATGTTGTCTTGAGGCCCGCCGGACGAGAGATGCCGATGCAGACTCAGAAAGGCGTCCTGAACGACGTCCTGGGCTTCATCGTTCGAGAGACCGAGACAAACCAAATAGCGCAGCAGTGGTTCTCGCAGTTCGCGAAACAGCTTGGTAACCTCACAAGCACCAGTCGCCAGGCGCGCGAGCGGCAGAGCCATCGGCATGGAATCGCCACTCATAAGGTCCTCAGCATCGCGCCTCTATTCATATAACAACTCAGAGGTGCGGATTTCCGGTTGGGATGCCCAGAACGGCGTTCTAGGAAACGAAAGCTAAGGTTCTGACTGAATTGTCGGCTAACAAGAAGTTGAGAATCTGGCCCGATGACTTCAGGGTTGCCCGTTATCCGCTCAATACGGACGAGCGTCAAGACATCTACGAAACGCCGAGAGCGGCTCGATTCAGCGCATCTGCCGCGGTGAGCGCGTAAATTAAAGCGCATTGGCCAATGTTGCGAATGGGAACAAACTCATTGGGCCCATGAGAGACGGTTAGCAGTCCCGGTCCGTAGGCGAACGCAGGGATGCCGCGTGCCGCGTAGAAGCGTGTTTCGAGCAGGCCTGGACACATTTCGAACACAGCTTCTTTTCCCGTTATGTTGGCGATTTGGCGCGACAGAATTCGGCCCAGCGGGCCTTCCGCGGGACTAGCTGCCGATGGTTCGTTTTGAAGTGTCTCGATCTCAAATTCCTGTAGGGCATCGCGCAATCGCCGCTCCTCTTGCTCCAGTTCCTCTTCGGGGTTGATACGGCGGTCGATGGTGAAAGAGCAGAATTCGGGCGTCACATTGAAATTCGTTCCGGCCTCGACGCGCCCGCCGAGCAGCAGAATGGACCTGCGCGCAGCAGCGGGAGCTATGTTCTGTTGGGTTTCGCGAAGC
This sequence comes from Candidatus Acidiferrum sp., assembly GCA_036521695.1. GTDB lineage: Bacteria > Acidobacteriota > Terriglobia > Acidiferrales > UBA7541 > Acidiferrum. The sequence goes on from DATDHE010000537.1 coordinate 14,411, forward strand.
TCAACTTCCTTCTTGATATCGGCCAGACGGGCCATTCCCGGCAGGGCGCGTTCGAAAGCGTTCACACCTTCGAATTGCCGGCCGACGTGCGCGGCCTTTCCGCGCATGGTGGCGCGCAGCGAAATGGCTCCGCGGTTGGCATTCCAAATGAGCCCGCCGGTGGGCTCAGGAGTGAGCATGCCGACCCCTTCTTTCCCGAGCAGCCCGCGAGCATCAAGATCGCGCGATCCCCGCGGACCGGCGGTCTCTTCATCGGGCACCAGCACGATCCCAATGCGGCCGGTCTTAAGAAGCCCTT
>DATDHE010000538.1:0-11726 GCA_036521695.1 Candidatus Acidiferrum sp.
ATAAAAGAAAAACAGAATTGCAAAAAGCAGACGATGGACTCGCGATTTATTCATTTAAATTCTTGACAATCCTTTCCCCTTTAGCCGGAAGGATTAAATCACAAAAGGTCCTCGAACGAGCGTGTTTCTTGGGGCAGCGCAATGTCAGAGCGATTGCGGGCGAGGAGAAGGTGAGGGTGGCCCTGATCCATGAAAACGCTGACGATATGGAATCCGGCTTTTTCGCAGGCGAGAATGCAGCGCCCATTCCCGGCGTCAGGGTCGCCAGTGCAAACTTCAGCGGGAGTCTTGCCGAAAACGTAGTTCGTAACGAAAGCGTCGATGATTGCGGGCCCGAGTCCTCGGCCGACAAGATCTTTTCTTCCTATTAGAAGATCGATCCCGCAGCTTGCAGGTTCCGCAGACGTCGCCGGCAAGTGACAAGCCTGGATCATTCCAATTTGCTGGCCGCCAAGCTCAATCATGAAGACGTCCATGCGCTCTTTGCCTTCGATTCGCGAAATGTAGTGCCCTTCGAATTCAGTTTCGCTCACAGGCGCTCGCCACCAAGCCGCGACATGAGGTTCCGAAAGCCAGGCCTTTAGGAGGGGTAAATCCTCTTTGCGCATGGGACTGAAGCGCAGCCCGGAAGCGTCTATGCGATTTGAAGGAACGTCCACAATTTATCCGCGGCGTACGTCATAAACTTCAGTTGTTGTTTTCATGTTTGTCGTTCGACATCGCAGCAAAAGGAACAATCGTGCAATGGTCGCCCTTGGAAACGCTTTCCTCGCAGTGTTCCTTGGCTACTCTTTCCGCGTCTTTTTCGGAGCGACGGCCGTAGGCGTAGCCAACATGGCCTTCGGCCGAGGCCGCAAAGGCCTTGTAGGGCGGCAGAGTCAGAAAGGTGCGAAATTCTTCACGGCCACCGGCATTGAGCTGAGCGGGCGCAGAAACATCGGGCGCCGCGGGCAGGGAGAGAAGAGTTGTTCGCAAGACAAGATTCTGACTTTTCAGAAATTCGTCAACCATGGCCGTCCAGATAGGGATCCCGCCAAGCGAAAACAGTCCATGGCCATCGCGGCGATACGGTGCTGCATGAATGAACGTCGCCTTTCCACCGGCCTGCGTGAACGCTTGATAAAAGCCCTGCGCGATTTGTGGTCCAAAGAAATGGTCGTTCTCGGCATAAACCCACAGCATGGGGGTGCGCGATTTCTCTCCGAATTGGCGGAATGCGCGAATAAGCTCATCATGATTGCAGACTTGGTCGGGCCTCTTCGACCCGCGACCGCCCGCAAAGCTAATTGCGGCTACGAGCCCGGGAGGCGGCTCGGCAGTGAGGGCAACGTTGGCGAATCCGCCCGCGGAGATTCCAACGCTGATGATACGAGCGGGGTCGACCTCGGGAAGTTTTGAAAGATAAGCGATGGATTCACGCAAATCCTTGGCGGATTCCTTGCCGGAATCGTAGTAATCCGGACGGTTTGAGCAAGCCCTGGCGTCTTCGTCATAGCCGCCGCCTGAATCGCCGTAACCCCGGCGTAGGACAACGACACTAGTCCACCCGCGTCGGGCGAATTCCCGCGCCTGCGGAAGCATTTGCCAGGGAGACATTCCGGGGCGATCACTGGCTTCGCGAGGGGTGCCGTGCGTAAGGACGGCCAGCGGGTGCGGCCCAGACTCACTGGGGCGCACCATCACGGCTTCGAGGCCTTTTTTGCCCGCATCCTTCGCGGGTATGCGAAATGCGTTTTCGACCAGGTCTTGTGCTCGCGCCGGGGTAGCACCGAACAGGAGAATGGCCAGATAGATAGCGCGACCACGAGTGATCATAAAGCACATTTCCGATCCCCTGGAATGAAAAGCCTGCCGACGGTTTACAGCCCTAGTCTCATCCAATCGGCTCGGCAGAGACAAGAGACTTGTCTCGTGAGCCCGTCTTGACGCTTCCCTTCTAATCACTTACTGTCTTTTCCTTGCGATGGAGCCCCTGATGAAATTACGAGTGCGTGCCTTGTGCACGGCGGCCGCTATGCTCACGCTTTTGGCTCCCTTGGTGCGCGGTCAGGCTGCGGCGGAATCTCGCGACCACACGCAGGCCGGGTCTTGGCCCCAGCAGGCTGTCCGCGCGGCGCACGGCATGGTCGCATCCGACGAAGAACTAGGGTCTCAAGCCGGCATCGAGATTCTAAAGCGTGGCGGAAACGCCGTAGATGGCGCCGTAGCGGTAGCGTTCGCGCTGGCAGTCGTCGAGCCCGCGGCAGGAAACATTGGCGGCGGTGGCTTCATGCTCGTGCGCCTAGCCGATGGGCGAACCACGTTTTTTGACTACCGCGAAGTCGCCCCCCGCAAAGCCACCCGCGATATGTACATCAAGCCCGACGGCACGCTCGACAAAGAGCTTTCTGTCATCGGCTACAAATCGGTCGCGGTTCCTGGGACCGTCGCCGGGCTTGAACTCGCGCTAAAAACCTACGGCAAGCTGAAACTCGCCGACGTTCTCGCACCCGCGATCCATCTTGCGGAAGACGGCTTCTCCGTAAGTGAAAAACTTGCGCGGCAATTGGACGGAGAGCGTCCCGAGTTGCAGCAGTTCACAGTTAGCCGCCGCATCTTCTTGAATGATGGAAAAATGTTTCATGCCGGCGACACGTTTAAGCAGCCAGAGCTCGCCGCAACTCTGAAGCGCATCGCAAAAAACGGCGCAACCGCGTTTTATCGCGGCGAAACCGCGCAGATGATTGTCGATGACATGAAGCGCATGGGTGGGCTCATCACTCTCGAAGACCTCGCCCAATATCAGCCGAAAGTTCGCCAGGCGTTGCACGCCAACTACGATCTCGACGGCCACAAGTGGGACATCATCTCTTCGCCTCCGCCCAGTTCGGGCGGCGTTGCCATCATCGAAGCGATGAACATGTTGCAGGGCGTCCCGCTAAAGGGCTGGGGCGACCCGCAAAGCGTGCACATGGTAGTGGAAACGATGCGGCGAGTCTTTGCCGATCGCGCCGCGTACCTCGGCGATCCCGATTTCGCCAAAGTGCCAGTCGATGGCCTCACTAGCGATTGCTACGCCAAGGAACTCGCCGCGACTATTGATCCGCAACACGCCTCTTCCAGTAAAGAGGTAAAGGCAGGCACGCCGCACGTCTGTGGTGTTTCCGCTGACAATGATTCTGCTCCACAAACAATTAGCCTCAATGACGGGCCCCATACTACGCACTTTTCCGTCGTCGATGCAGCCGGCAATGCCGTAGCTAGCACCTACACGCTCAACAACAGTTACGGCTCGGGCGTAACCTCCACCGCCGGTTTTCTGCTGAATGACGAGATGGACGACTTCACGACGCAGCCCGGCGTCCCTAACGCTCTCTTCGGTCTCATCCAATCCGAAGCTAACGCCATTGCTCCAGGACACCGCCCGCTCAGCTCCATGACGCCGACGATTCTCCTGCGCGACGGCAAACTCAGCTTCGTAACTGGTTCGCCCGGCGGCCCGACGATTATTTCTGCCACGCTGCTCAGCGTTTTAAACTGGATGCGACTGGGAATGGACGCACAGGCGGCCATCAACGCGCCGCGCTTTCACCACCAGTGGATGCCGGACGTAATCCTGATGGAAAAGGACTTTCCCGCAAGCATGGAGTCCGCGCTGAATGCGCAAGGCTACCAAACGCGGCGGCGGGGGCACATTGGTCTGGTCAATGCCATCGGGATCGATCAGAAAACGGGCGAGCGCCTCGGTGCGGCGGACCCGCGCGATAACGGTGCTGCCGTCGGCTACTGAACGATTCTTGTGGCGGCGCGCCGGGTTAAGGCGTTTGGCTTTTCAACTCGGAGCAAAGTGCACGGGGCTATGCGAAGAATCCTCTCCACTTATATGTTCGTGTCGCGAAGGTTGACCACGGAGCTTCTCGGCCAGATTTCCAAAGCCGGGTTCGAAGCAGTCGAGATTTTCGGCACGCGCGGCCATTTTGATTACACCACCAAACAGGAAATTCAAGCGATGGCCAGCGCTCTCTCGCAGTACGGGCTGGGGCTCGCGTCGCTCCACGCGCCCACGAGCCGCGACCTGAGCGCCACGCGCGAAGGCGGCACACCCCTTTCGATCACCGAAGTGGAACGCGTCCGCCGCATTGAAGCCATGGACGAGTTGAAACGCGTCATCGACGTCGCAGAGGATTTGCCGTATTCGCGGCTGATTCTACACATGGGCGGCTCGCGCGAAACCGCCGACCCGCGAAAGCGCGACGCGGCGTTCAGTTCGCTGGAACATCTGGTTTTGCATGCTCATCATCGCGGAGTAACCATCGCCGTGGAAAACACGACGAGCGAAATGGGTGATGCCGCTTATCTGCGGGCATTCGTTGACGAGACGCGCTTGACGGGCCTGCGCTTTAACTTCGATATCGGCCACGCGCATCTCGCCGATGGTCCCGAAGCCGAACGGATCGAAAAGGGATTTGCTCCCTTGCGCGAACTGGTGGTCTCTGCGCACATCCACGACAATCACGGCGACAAAGACGAGCACCTCCCGCCCTATGACGGCTCAATCGACTGGGAGTCCGCCGTCAAAACCCTAAAGTCCGCGCCCGAACCAGATCTCGCTCTCACCCTCGAACTGAAAGAAAAATCAGGCCACGACGCACCGTCTACCTCCGAGCAATTAAGTTCCGCCAGCGCTTCCCTCGATCGCTTTGAGCGCGAATGGACTTGAACAGTGGGTTCTGAAGTTTGAAGCTAGGGCCGTCGCGACGGCAAGACTCGGAACCGGCGCTTTCCTTCGATGCGGTAAGATGCGAAGTCCGCCTGGTCCACGGTAAGAATTGCGAAGAGCGACTCGCGCCTTGCTAAATGCACGAGGGTTGCGTCGGCAAAGTCCATCGGACGGTCCCAATAGCGCGACATCAATGCATGAACATGCGCAAGTTCTGCATTCTCGATCATGCCAAGAATGACCGCACCCAAGCGCACAAACTTCCACGCGGTTTCCATCTCCAACCGTGAATCACCTACGAAGTGCAACAACTCGGTGAGGACAGCCTCCGATGTCAACAAGGGAAGCCGCATTTGACGAATAGCCTCGGCGCACTGAGCGTTCCATCGATCCGTCCTGTGCAGGAGAGCAAGGATGGCGCCCGTGTCAATAAGCGCGTTAGCGGCCATGGACGCACTTGTCTATGCGCTTCCGGACCGTCTCGCGCACTGTCTCAGAGAGATGAGGATTGTTGCTTGCGAGCACCCCGATGCACTCCTCGACCGCAGCGTGAAGCTTGCGCTGCGCTTCGTCTCCCGCGACGTCCTCACCGTTCTTGCGCAGCCACCCACGGGCAGCCAAATCGAGCAACGACGAGAGCGAAACCCTACGATGTCGCGCTTCCCGCTCCAGTTCAGCCTTGAGTTCTTCGCACTATTTGCGCAGTTCCCTATACCGCTAACAATGCTCCGCCTCCGCACGTCGGGGGTGGGAAGACGGTTCTCTGCTAGACTGGTTTTTTGAATCTGCACCAAAACAACGGATTATGACGATCATCACTATCGAACAGGCTGGTAAGTACGACGGTCAGGAAGTCACGATTCGCGGTTGGCTCTATAACCTGCGTGAATCCGGAAAATTGATGTTTCCCATTTTTCGCGACGGTACCGGAATTATCCAAGGTGTCTGCGCGCTCAAGGAGAATCCCGAAGCTTTTGAAGCGCTGAAGAGTCTTACCCAGGAATCGAGTGTGATCGTCACGGGTAGAATCCGCGCCGAAAAGCGGGCCCCCGGCGGCTTTGAAATGAGCGTCAGCAAGACTCAGATCGTTCAGAAAGTTTCCGACGCCACTCCGTTTCCCATTCAGCTCAAAGAGCACGGCGTGGATTTTCTACTCGATCAGCGCCACCTTTGGATTCGCACGCCACGCCAGGCCGCCATCCTTCGTATTCGCGCGGAAGCCATCCGTGCAGCCCGCGAATTTATGGACGGGCAGGGCTATACGATTGCCGACGCACCGATGTTCACACCGGCCGCTTGCGAAGGCACCTCCACGCTCTTCGAAGTGAATTACATCGACGACCAAAAGGCCTACCTGACGCAGAGTGGTCAGCTCTATGCCGAAGCCATCGCCATAGCTTTGGGCAAGGTTTATACTTTTGGGCCCACGTTCCGTGCCGAAAAATCCAAGACCCGCCGCCACCTCACCGAGTTCTGGATGCTCGAGCCCGAAGCGGCATACGTTGAGTTCGACGAAGTTATGGAGCTGGCCGAAGGCCTCGTCAGCGCGATCGTCCAGGGCGTTGTCAAAAACAAATTGCGCGAACTCGAAACGCTCAAACGCGACGTCACCAAGCTCGAAAACATCAGGCCGCCCTTCCCGCGCATCAGCTACGAAGACGCTGTCGCGCTCTTAAACAAAGGCGGGAACTCGGCAAAATTCGGCGATGATTTCGGCGGCGACGAGGAGACCATTATCTCCAGCTCCTTCGGCCGCCCGGTGTTGATCCACCACTATCCGTCCGCCATCAAAGCCTTTTACATGCAGCCTGACGCTGAGCGCCCCGAGCTTGCCCTCGCCTTCGACATGATCGCGCCCGAAGGCTACGGCGAGATCATCGGCGGCAGCCAGCGCATTCACGATTACGATTTGCTTTTAAAGCGATTGCGCGAGTACAACCTGCCCGAAGAATCTTTCCAGTGGTATCTCGACCTGCGCCGCTACGGCAGCGTTCCGCACTCCGGCTTTGGCCTCGGACTTGAGCGCACCGTCGCGTGGATTTGTGGAACCGAACACATCCGGGAAGTCATCCCCTTTCCCCGGATGATTTACCGCGTGTATCCTTAGTGCGGGGTAGTTCGCGGTACCTGTAGCACTCGCATTCCTTAGTGGAACAGAAGATTGGGAGTTCTATCGCGGCTTGCGATCCGTGCGGACTTCCGCGCGCTTAATTGCAAGTCGGGAGCAGCCGCTCGCCTCACGGAGAAGCCTCATGGCTCAAAAAGTTCGCATAATCGGCGTACCCATGGACCTCGGCCAGAGTCGCCGCGGCGTGGACATGGGCCCATCCGCGCTTCGGGGCGCCGGCTTGCAAGCGCGTATCAAACAGCTCGGCGTCACCGTCGAAGATATCGGCAACCTCGAAGTGAAACAGCCCGAAGAAATGCAAGTCGGGGAAAAGCGGGCCAAATATCTTCAAGAAATCGCGGAAACCTGCAAGGATCTCGCCGTCACTGTCGACAAGTCTCTCGGCGAAGGTTTTCTCCCGCTCGTCCTGGGCGGCGACCATTCCATCGCCGCGGGCGTTGCCGCCGGTGTGTCTTCGTTCTATCGTAAGGACAAAAAGCAGATCGGCTATCTCTGGCTCGACGCGCACGGCGACATGAACACGCCCGACTCTTCCCCTTCAGGCAACGTCCACGGCATGCCTCTCGCCGCCATCATGGGCTACGGTGCGCCCGAACTCGTCGACCTTCTCGGCTTTAAACCCAAAGTCGAGCCTGCCAACATCGTCATCGTCGGCGCACGCGACCTCGATGCCCAGGAACGCAAAATCGTAAAAAAATCTGGTATTCATGTTTATACCATGCGCGACGTCGACGAGCGCGGCATGCGCGAAGTCATGTCCGACGCCCTCAAATACGCCATGGACGACACCGCCGGCATCGCCGTTAGCCTCGACATGGACTTCGTCGATCCTAGCGACGCTCCCGGCGTCGGCACGCCCGTCCGCGGCGGCGTCACCTATCGCGAAGCCCATCTCGCCATGGAAATGATCGCCGACTCCGAAGCAATGGTCTCGCTCGAAGTCGTCGAAATAAATCCCATCATCGACGAACATAATCGCACCGCGCTGCTCGGCGTCGAGCTAGTCCTCTCCGCCCTCGGTAAAAAAATATTATAATTAGTTATTATTTTAAGTGGAAGTGATTCAACTCATGCGCAGCGCCGACATGGGATCGATCCGCGAAGCGCGACGCGCCGGCAAATACCCTGCCAACGCCGCCACCACGGTGAGGATCCCCAGCATCCCTGCAAAAGTCACCGGATCGCTTGACGACACTCCGAACAGCAAACCGCTCAACGTTCGCGCCAGTGCCCACGACGCCACGACTCCCACAACCATCCCAATCCCCGCAAGTCCAAGCGTCTGCAGCAAAATGCTTTTCTGCAGCGTCTCCGCCGACGCCCCCAACGCCATGCGAATCCCAATCTCCTGAGTCCGCTGGCTGACCGAATACGAAATCACCGCGTAAATCCCCAGCGAAGCCAGCACCAGCGCAAATCCCGCAAAGCCTCCAAGCAGCCACACGACAAATCTTCGCGGCGACACCGCGCGATCGACCATCGTCTGCAGCGTTCGCATATTTGCCGTCGGCAAATCCGGCTCGATAGGCCGCAGCGCCTCTCGAAGCCTCGAAGCAAGTTCCGTCGTCGGCATCGAAGTCCTCACCACCAAATCTACCGTTCCGTAATCCTGCGTCTGCCTCATCGGAATGTAGAACTCGTTGCCCGACGCTTCTTCCAGCGCCATGTGATGAACATCCCCGACCACGCCAACGACCGTCCGGTCCGGATTGTCCGCGCGCACGATTTTCCCGATGGGATTCTGGCCAGGCCATAAATTCTTCGCCAGCGTCTCGTTGATAATGATCACGTTTAACGATCCCTTCGTGTCTCGCTCCGTAAAGTCGCGCCCCGCCTTTAACGGAATCCCCATCGCGTGAAAATATCCGTCGCTGATAATCCTCGGAAACCCGTTCGGATAATCCTGCGGCGTATACTGCACGCCCTTGGCCGCGACGCCCCAGCTTCGGTTATGTCCCAACGGCAGCGAATCCGAAAGTCCTGCGCTCTCTATCCCCGGCACATCCATCACCCGATGTAGTGCTTCCGTGAAATAACTGTTCTTCTGCTCTTGCGTTTTGTAGGACGAATTCGGATCGATCCGCAAGGCCGCCGCTCGTTCCGGGCGGAATCCCATGTTCACATCCAGCACACGCAGAAAACTCCGTATCAAAAGTCCCGCACCCACTAGCAGCACGCACGCTAGTCCAATCTCCGACACCACCAACGCCCCGCGAATCCACGCATGCCCGCGCCCCTGGCTCGACCCGCGGTTCGAATCCTTCAGCGTGTCGTGCAGCTTCAAATCCTGCACCTGCAGCGCCGGCACCAATCCAAACAGCAATCCCGTCAGCAGCGCCGCCACCAACGTGAATCCCAGCACGCGGGCGTCAATTCGAACGTCGCTCAGCAACGGAATACTCACCGACGTCAGATGCGCCAGCGCACGCGTCCCGATAAACGCCAGCACCAATCCCAGCGCCGCTCCGCAGCCCGACAATACCAAACTCTCCGTCAACAGCTGCCCAATCAACCGCCCGCGCCCCGCTCCCATTGCCGTGCGGATCGCAATCTCCTTTTTCCGCGTCGCTGCGCGCGCCAGCAGCAAATTCGATAGGTTCGCGCAAACGATTAGCATCACCACGCCCACCGCACACGCCAGCACCAGCAGCGTCGGCCTCAGCTGCCCACTCACGTGCTGCGCCAACCCGGAGACTTTCGGCTCAAAGTCATTTCTCTCTTTGTGTTCCTGCTGTAACAGCTTCCCAAGCACCGCCGTTTCCGCTCGCGCGCTCTCCACGCTCGCGCCTGGCTTGAGCCGCCCAATAACCGCGACCGTATTCCCCTCGCGATTTATCTCCGGCGACAGCGGCAGCGGCTCGAACATATCCACTCGGCTCCCAGGCGTAAACACCGTCGAGAAATCAAACTTCGCCGGCAGAACGCCCACCACCGTCACTGGCCCGCCATCAAACGACAGCGCTCGCCCTACAATGTTTGGGTCCGCCGCAAATTTCCTCCTCCACAATCCATCGCTCAGCATCGTCACGCGCGGCCCGTTCTGCTTGCACTCCTCCGCGCTGAACTGCCTCCCCAGTTGCGGCTCCACGCCCAGCAGCGGAAAAAAGTTCTGCGTCACCGGAACGCTCGTCAACCTCTCCGGCTGTCCATCACCAATAAGCTTGGCGTCTCCCAAACCATAAAACGCGAAGTAAGCCGCCAGATCCTCGTACGATTGGTTCCTCGCTCGCAGATCCAGCAGGTAGTCCGTCTGCGAGGTTTTCCCCGACATATCGTTGGTCTGATCCTCGTGGTTCGCTATCCACACCAGCCTTCCCGGATCGCGAAACGGCAGCGGCCGAATCAAGAGCGTATTCACCACGCTGAAAATCGTGCAGCTCGCCCCAACCCCAAGTCCCACAATCAAAATCGCAAACGCCGCGAATCCTTTATCTCGCCAAAGCGTCCGCACCGCGTATCGCACATCTCGCCGCAGCGTCTGGAAAATCGGAGTTCTACGATTCCCACTTTGAGAAGTCTCTTGTGAAGAAGCCGGTAAAGAGCTGTGAGTAGACACGGGCCCTCCTGCGCAATTCCCGCACCTGTGTAGACGATGGAATTTGAAGAAGGTTCCGTCGGTCCCGTTGAATTTTCGTTAAAAAACGTTCGCCCAAATTCTCCGTTATCACTCCAGAACCAACCCGCCAGTTCCCCCGCGACAACTCCCCACCTTTGCCCTATAACTAAGAACTGGCACTGAACGACACAAAACCGGCGATTTCCATGACCCCAGACAAAAAACGATTGCGTATCGGAATCCTCTTCGGCGGCCGCTCCGGCGAACACGAAGTCTCGCTAGCCTCCGCAGCCTCGGTAATTCGCGGTTTGGACCCCGACAAATACGAGGTCGTACCGATCGGCATCACCAAAGAAGGCCACTGGCTCATCGGCACCAGCGCACAAAAATTACTTCCAGAAGTCCTCCGCACCGGTCAGCGCGTCACCATGAGCGCGGATCCCACCGATGCCGCTCTAGTCCGCCTCGACGGCAGCGCCGGCGGCCAGCGCATCGACGTCGTCTTCCCCGTCATGCACGGCACCTTCGGCGAAGACGGCACGATCCAAGGCCTCCTCGACCTCGCCGGCCTCCCCTTCGTAGGCGCAGGCGTCTTAGGCTCGGCCATCGCCATGGACAAAGACGTCGCCAAAAAGCTTCTGCAAGCCGCCAAAATTCCTGTCGTCCCCTGGCTCTGCGTCCACCGCCACGACTGGGAACGCAACGAAAACATCATCATTCATCAAATCGAAAAAGAATTCCCGTATCCGTTGTTCGTAAAGCCCGCAACCCTCGGCTCGAGCGTTGGCATGACCAAAGTTCACTCGCGCCAGGAACTCACTCCCGCGCTGAATCTCGCCTCCGAATTCGCCATGAAAATTCTCGTCGAGCGCGCCGTCAACGCTCGCGAAATCGAGGTCTCCGTCCTTGGCAATCACGATCCGCAAGCCAGCATCCCCGGCGAAATCGTCCCCCACCGCGAGTTCTACGATTACGCCGCGAAATATCTCGAAGAAGGCACAAAACTCCTCATTCCCGCCGATCTGAAGCCCGCTCAAGTCAAAAAATTCCAACACCTCGCCATCCTGGCGTTTCGCGCCCTCGAACTCAGCGGCATGGCCCGCGTCGATTTTTTCCTCGGAAAAGTAGGCGGAAAAATCTATCTCAACGAAGTGAACACCATCCCCGGCTTCACTTCCATCAGCATGTACCCCAAACTCTGGGAAGCCAGCGGCATCCCCTTCCCCCAACTCATCGACAAACTCATCGAGCTAGCCCTCGACCAACCCGCCGAAAAAGCCCGCACCAAATACGCCATCGAACTCCCCGCAGGCTCCGCCGGCGCCCTCGAAGGTTAGCTTTCC
>DATDHE010000539.1:0-3849 GCA_036521695.1 Candidatus Acidiferrum sp.
CCGAGCGCGACCATCGTCGCACTGTTGCGGGAGTGGAGGTGGAGGTAGTCGTAAGCGGGCCCGCAGCCGCGCTTGACCTGCAGGCCGAGGGCGATGTTGAACGCCTCCTCGCCGGGCGCGGATGGAGGCGGGATTACTGGATTAGCGGATCCCGTTTGGCCCTTGGAAGAGCTGCTCGGAATTCTTGAGGCGAGAGAGGCTAAGGCAGCGTGAAAAAACAAATCACGTTACTCGTTATCGCGCTGCTTATCTCTTCGGTCTATGGGATCTCAGCAGCTCGGCGGCTTGGCTTGTTGGGATTCCTTTTGTTTGTTGTTATTTGGGTGGCCGTATTTTGGTGGGCTAGGACACGCAAGCATCACTAATCTTCAAAACCGCCCACTACCTTCAACGGTAACTGATTGACACTCAATGGCACTGGCAGCCACCCTCGGCGTTGTTTCGCGACCACGCGGCTGCCACCCGCTCAGGCCCCCCTTTGCCCGCACGGGCGGCGATACCAACCCCAGTTGCTTGTCCCAACTCAGTCGCGCTAGCCGCCAATGAGGTCATCAGTAGGGAGAGCCAGATGGTTTCTCTTGGGTTCATTGCACCTACTCCTCTACGTTGATCAAATTACATCGATCGGGTTCTTCGGGTAGAGACCACCGACCGAACTGCTGCATCTCCTTGAACATAAGTACCTCGGTACGTGTGACACGCCGGGAAATCCAGTTGGAGCCGTAGTTCAACCGTTGGATGCCCGTAAGGCCATGACCTTGTACTGTCATGGCTGAGAGCGGAAGGTCCTTGGAGCATCGTTTTCGGCGCGGCATTCCAATCACCCAATGGGCAGACACGTTCTCAAGTACAGCACGGACCCGATACTTGACGCTGAAAAAGAAGCCATAAACTAAGATGTTGCGCGGAGGTACATTTGGATGCCTGGCGTAGGTGAAGACGCGCGTGAGTAGTTAGGAAACTAGGACCAGTAAGCAAGAGCCGCGGCAAAAGGAATTTCGATCATGAGAATCGCACAAGTTGCACCGCTATACGAAAGCGTTCCTCCCAAGCTGTATGGAGGTACGGAACGTGTCGTATCGTGGCTTACGGAAGAATTGGTTCGTCTCGGTCACGATGTCACGCTGTTTGCGAGCGGCGATTCCCTAACCACCGCCCGCCTGGTCCCGGCCTGCGAGAAGGCTCTGCGACTGGATTCGACCTGCGTGGATCAGTTGGCGCATCATGTGATCATGCTAGACCAGGTCCTCAGCGAAAAAGAGAGCTTTGACATCATTCATTTTCACGTCGATTACTTGCACTTCGCATTCAGTCACCGCCAGGAAATCGCGCACGTTACCACTCTTCACGGCAGACTAGATCTTCCTGATTTGGAACCTCTTTATCGGCACTTCCGGGACGTACCATTGATCTCAGTTTCAGATGCTCAGCGTAAACCCTTGCCTTGGGCGAATTGGCAAGGCACGGTCCATCATGGTCTGCCGCGAGGCTCTTTCTCTCTAGGCGGTGGGAAGGGCGGATACCTAGCGTTCCTCGGACGGACCTCTCCTGAGAAGGGTTTAGACCAGGCCATCGAGATCGCGAAACGAGCTGGAATGCCGCTGAAGATCGCAGCCAAGATCGATCGAGTTGATGCGGAATACTTTGAAACCATAATCCAGCCGCTGCTGGACCATCCCCTCATTGAGTTTATCGGCGAAATCGGCTATCCAGAAAAGAACGTTTTCCTAGGTAACGCTGCTGGACTTCTGTTTCCGATTAATTGGCGAGAGCCCTTCGGTTTAGTGATGATTGAGGCTATGGCCTGCGGCACGCCGGTGATTGCTTACCCATTGGGTTCCGTTCCGGAGGTCGTAAAAGAGGGAGTCACCGGATTTGTGGTACCGGATCTGGAGGGCGCGGTAAAAGCTGTCCAGAGACTTGGAGAAATCGATAGAAGAAAATGCCGGAGGCAATTTGAACAGCATTTTAACGCCGAGCGCATGGCGCAAGATTACTTGAGCATTTACCAACGGCTGGTCCGAGGGGAATCCTCATCGATCACCGTTTTCGACGGAGTCCTCAGTTGCACGAAGATCGCGTCACGCAACAGTACTACATAGCCACGAAGTCGTCACCTGCTGATGACCGTGCCCGGGTCCTAAAATACGGAGAGCTATTCTCCGTGTTCGACCATCTGGGGGACATCCGAACCTCCGGATTGGGCGAGCAAGGACTGTTCTATCAAGGCACTCGTCACCTGTCGGAGCTTGTGTTTCGTCTATGGGGTGCTCGCCCATTGCCTCTCAGTTCCACCATCGAGACAAATAACTTCCTGTTCAGCGCTCACCTTACCAATCTCGACGTCTCCAACCTCGACAGAGTCGCGATACCTCGAGGCACGTTCCACCTCCAGCGCTCCAAATTCTTGTGGCGCGATGTCTGCTTCGAAGAGTTCGCGTTCGTCAACTACGGGCTGTCCCCCCTGTGGGTGCCATTCAGCATGACATTCAGCGCTGATTTCGCGGACATCTTCGAAGTGCGAGGTATGCACCGGCAAAAAAAAGGCAAGCGATTGGAAGACGAAGTTCAGAAGGACTCAGTGCTGCTCTCGTATGAAGGTCTGGACAACACGATTCGGCAGACTCGCATTCAATGCGATCCCGTTCCCAAATCGATCTCGGCGTCGGAACTGCAGTTCGAAGTGCATCTGCAGCCGCAAGAGAGGGCGATCTTCCAATTGGCAATCTCTTGCGACTCCCGTGCCGCCCGCGATTCGATTGGCTACTGCAGCGCTATTGTTTCTGCCAGGGCCGAACATAAGACGGTCTCCCAGACTTTCCCGCGAATTTGCAGTTCAAATTCTCGTTTTAGTGATTGGGTCAGACGTTCAGTTGCCGACGTCCAAATGATGATCATCGGCAACCCCGAAGTAAACTATCCCTACGCCGGAGTACCCTGGTTCAGTACCGTCTTTGGTCGGGACGGGATCATCACGGCTCTCCAAATGTTATGGTTGTGCCCCTGGATTGCCAAGGGCGTTTTACAGTATTTGGCGGAGACGCAGGCAAAAGATTTCGATCCAGCGATTGAAGCCGAGCCCGGCAAGATCCTGCACGAAATGCGCCGTGGAGAGATGGCTGCTCTGAGGGAAGTGCCATTCGGGCGCTATTACGGGAGTGTGGACGCGACTCCTCTCTTCATTATGCTGGCCGGAGCATATTACGAGCGGACCGGCGATCGGGAGTTTGTGCAGGAGTTGTGGCCGCACATCGAACTCGCGCTGCAATGGATCAAACATTTTGGAGATCTGGATGGAGATGGCTTTGTGGAGTACGCACCACGCTCCAGCAAAGGTCTGGTTCAACAAGGATGGAAAGACTCGAATGACTCAGTTTTTCATGCTGAGGGAAGGTTGGCGGAGGCTCCTATCGCGTTATCCGAAGTGCAGGGATACGTGTACGCGGCCAAGCTGGCGGCGGCCCGACTGAGCGATATGTTGGGTGGCAAGGAGAAATGCGGGATCCTCGAGTCTGAGGCAGAAAAACTCCGCATGGAGTTTGAAGAAGCCTTTTGGTGTGATGATCTGTCCACCTACGCGTTGGCGCTCGATGGACACAAAAAGCCGTGCCGAGTGCGAACATCAAATGCTGGGCACTGCCTGTACGCCGGGATCGCCAGATCTGACCGGGCTCACTTGGTCGCAGAAACGCTGTTGAGTTCAGATTCCTTCAGTGGCTGGGGCGTGCGCACTGTCGCTGCGGGACAAACTCGTTACAACCCACTCTCTTACCACAACGGTTCCATTTGGCCGCACGACAACTCCATCATTGCGAGCGGCCTCGCGAGATACGGATGCAAGGACATGGC
>DATDHE010000540.1:0-26711 GCA_036521695.1 Candidatus Acidiferrum sp.
GCTCCAGTTGCTTGATCCGGATTTCGTCCACGCTTATGGTTTTTTCCTGTGCGAATGGGGCGCTGGAAAACAGCACTGCGGCAAGAGTTGCAAGCGCTAATCGTTTCATGGCGTAGGCCTCGTACTGATGGAAGTTAGCGGGTTTAGAAAACCGCATTGAACTTAATAAACGTTAGCAAAAATGTGGGGCCGGGAAACGGCGAGATTTGGGTCTGGTATGCAATGAGGCAGGGCAAATTCAGGAATTCATTGGGGAAAATGGCAAAAGTCGTCAATGCGAATGCCTGCGACTTGGTACTTCCACTCGCTTTTCCGGCTAGCTCGGAACAGCAGCCGCGCTAGGTTGTTAGCGGTTTTCGAATGGATAACGGTCTTGCGATTGGACCGCGGCAGCCACGCGCCTGCGCAAAGCAATTGTGTCCACCGGAGCGCGCTTGCCAAAGCGTTTCAAAACCGCCATCTGCGTGGTGAGCATATCCCCTTCGTGAACCGCGGCGATGGCACGCTTGGCTTCGTGTTCGACACGCTCAGCCGCATCTGCGATCAGCGCCCGCGCCGCGTCGATCATGGTCTGCGTAGCCGCTTCGCCCTTTGCGGCCGCTGCCTTTTGCGTGCGAAGCAGCGCAGATTCCATGGCGTACACTTCCATCACGATGTTGGAAAGTGCGCCGATCAGCTCCTGCTCTTCAGCCAGTTTTTCTCGGAATTTTTGGACCGCGCCGCCCGCGGCCTGCAGAAACATTTTCTTGGCATTGGCCACCACGCGGGCCTCTTCGGCGAGCACGCCTTCCGGCGCTTCTTCGAAGGACGGTCCAGCGAGAATTTCATCCGCCAGTTTCATCGCCGCCGGGACGAGCGCGAGCTGCCCGCCCATAGCACGCTTCATCAGCATCTGGATGATGAGCATGCGGTTGATTTCGTTTGTGCCCTCGAAGATCCGGTTAATGCGTGAATCGCGGTAAGCGCGGCACACGGGATAATCCTCGTGAAAGCCGTAGCCGCCGAACATCTGCACGCCTTCATCTACAACATTGTCCAGCATCTCGCTGCCATACACTTTGGCGATGGAGCTCTCGATCGCGTATTCCTCGAGTACTTTCATCGTATTCTGGATTTTGTCTCCCGATCCCGAAGCCGCCACCATCGCGGCCTCGATGTTCCCGGCCGAGCGATAAACCATCGACTCCACGCCGAAAATCTGAATGGCCATTTCCGCCAGCTTTTCCTTCATCAACCCGAAATCGCCGATCGCCTTGCCAAAAGCCTTTCTCTCTTTCGAATACTTGGAGGAATCTTGCAGTACGCGCTTTGCGCCGCCGGCACAGGACGCTCCCAGGGTGAACCGCCCCGCATTCAAAATGTTGAACGCCACAATGTGTCCGCGGCCGATCTCATGCAACACGTTTTCCTTGGGCACTTTGCAATTCTCGAGGAAGATCGGCGTCGTCGAGCTGCCATGAATGCCCATCTTGTGCTCTTCATTCCCTGGCTTGAATCCGGGGAAGGTTCGCTCCACGATGAACGCGGTGAATTTTTCTCCGTTGATCTTCGCGAACACGATGTAAACATCCGCGAATCCGCCGTTGGTGATCCACATCTTCTGGCCATTCAAAATGTAGTGCGTGCCTTCCGCATTCAATTCGGCGCGAGTCAATGAGTTCTGCGAGTCAGACCCGGCCTGCGGCTCGGAAAGACAATAAGCACCGATCCACTCGCCTGTAGCAAGTTTGGGTAGATACTTTTTTTTCTGCTCTTCGTTTCCGAAATAAACGATGGGCAGCGTCCCGATGCCCGAATGCGCGCCGTGGGTAACGGCGAAGCCGCCATAGATAGAAAGCTTTTCCGTGAGCACGGTCGTAGCGATCTTGTCGAGACCCGCTCCCCCGTACTCCTCCGGAATTCCGCCGCCCAGCAAGCCAACTTCGCCCGCCTTTTTCACCAGCTCCGGCATCAGCCCTGGCTTCTTGTTCTCCAGGTCTTTCACCAGGGGCAAAACTTCCTTGACGACAAATTCCTCGGCGGTTTGGCCGATCAGCTTCTGGTCATCCGTAAGATCCGCGGGCGTAAAGACGTCCTGCGGAAGAGGTATCTCTAGGAGAAAACTTCCGCCCTTGGCGGCTGGTTTGCTGATCGTTGCGGTGGCCATCATGGTCTCCTTGTCGCGTTGCAAAGCGGGACCGACTTCAGTCTGTCTCACCTTTACCACGCCAAAACTGCAACTACTGGCGTGTCTGCCCGAACTTAAGTTGCAAGCCCTTTTGCGGGCGCCTCGAATGCCAGTGGGTGAAGTCTGAAAACTTGCGGAACGACTCATTTTACTCCCAGGAATAGGAGTAGGTAAACAGCGTTAAGGAAGCGAGTCTAGGTAGCCGGAAAGACCGCAGAGAAGTCCATCGAGCTCCGAACCAATGGACAGAAAAATAGGTCTTGACAAAATAACTGGTCCATTTGAAACTACGCCTGCGTTTCCTCGGAGGGCCTGCTCACAGCCATGCGTATCACCCGTAGCGGCGGTTGGAAAATCCCTAGCACACGCCCTCCGCATTTCACCGCGGCCTCCGCCGGCACCGAGCTCGACTTCGTCCGCGAGCCTGCTCAAGCTGCCATACTCCTGCATCATCCGCTCCGCCTGAAGATTCTCGCCGCCCTCGCCGAACCCGACTCCGCGACGGGTGTCGCCAGGCGCATGAAACTTCCCAGACAGACGGTGAACTACCATGTTCGCGAGCTTGCCCGCGCACGCTTCCTGGCCCGCGCCGGTCGTCGCCGCCGCCGCCATCTCTTCGAACAATGCTACGTAGCCACGGCGCGCGGCTACGTTTTGTCGCCGGAATTATTGGGCAAACTCGCCGCTGATCCCGCACAAGTAACGGACACATTTTCAGCGAAGTATCTACTAGGCCTCGCGTCCAAGCTGCAATCGGAGCTGGCACGTTCCGCGGAATTGGCCACCGCAGCCGGAAAGCGTCTTGCCACTCTCTCAATCAACACGGAACTACGCTTCGTTTCGCCCGAACAACGCGCTGCCTTTACCGCAGAACTCCAGCGTGCCATCGTCGAGGTCGCTGGCCGGCACAGTGCGCCCTTTGAGAAGGCGGATGGGACACCTGCGGAAGGCCGGCCATTCCGGCTGGTCGTCGGCTGCTATCCGATTCCGCCGGCGAAGGATCTAGAATCTCAACTGCAGACCCTCGAGACACAAGGCAACGTGCTATGACAGACAAGCCAGAAAACAAGCCGATCGAACACCTTGGACGAATCATACGCGCCGAGATCCGCACGAAAGCCACGCCGCAACAAGCCTACGACGCATGGGCCGATCCCGAAAAAATCGCCCACTGGTTTCCCGATGGCGCCGAAGGCAAAGCTGAGCCTGGCGCGACAATCACCTGGATCTTTGAAAAGTTCAATTACCGCATTCCCTATGAAGTCCTGATCGCTCAACCTGCCGAAAGATTGGCAATTCGCTGGAATCCTTCTCCAGGGATGAATCCAGGAATTCTTGAAGTCACTATCTCCAAAGAAGGCGGCGAAACGGTCATCCGGCTGGTGAATTCTGGATTCCGCGAGGGCGCGGCGTGGAACGACGAATTTGAGGGCACCGATTCCGGTTGGCGGATGGCTCTGGCTTTGCTGAAGCATTATCTCGAAAACTATTTCGGAACTTCCCGCGCCTCGTTTCTAGTCATGCGGCCAGCGGAATTTTCTTTCGATCAGGCTGTCCAGTTGCAGCGTACCGCAGCCGGCCTGAAAAAGTGGCTAACGAAAAGCGGCAATTATGGCGAAGTAGGAGAAATCTTTTCGCTAGAACTTCAGGACAGCGGCAAAACCTCCGGCCGCGTACTGGCCAAAACAAAACGTGAGACCACGCTCAGTTGGGAGGAAATTCACGGCGTGTTGGAATTGAAAGCTTTTTCTATGGGCCCGCAGAAATTCCTATGTGTGCGCGGCTGCGGCTGGGGTTTAAGCGCTGAGAAGGCCAAAGAACTCGAAGGTCAAATGGAGCGAGCCGTCGAGAGGCTCGCGAGCGCATTAGCTGCAAATAAAGCCAGTGCTTGAGTTTCAGGAACCTGGCAGAACCGAACACGCAGGAAGCAGAGACTCCGGAGCGGATCATAACCGTACCAAAACAAGCCGAAGAACCAAAAAAGAACGCCGCGTCGAAAGAGAAGTAGAGATTAATGCTCTATCGGAGACGTATGGAAAGCATTGACCGACGCGAAGGAGCTGGCCAGATGGTTTCCCCTCGAAGACCGCTAACGCCGGGCCTCGGCGGCAAAATCTTCGTCTCCTGGGGCCCGGCCTGCGAAGGTGAGGCGGAAATCCTTGCTTGTGAGCCAGGGATAAAGTTTGCCTGGAAAGACCCGATGGAACTCGTTGAATGGACCCTCGAATCTCGTGGCGGAAAAACCATCGTGCATCTGCTACAGAGCGGATTCTTCGGCAACGCCGATTGGGAAAACGAGTGGTTCGATTCCACCAGCTACGGCTGGGGCTTTATGCTGCTCAGTTTGCAGGTTGCTCTTGAACGCCATCGAGGAATTGCACGCCAGGTCGCCTGGTCTCGTCTCAAAGTCACAATTTCGCGCGAAGATGCCTATCTCAAACTCTTAAGCCCTGGCGCACTCTTCACACTAGACCCGACAGCCCCATTAAAATCGGGCGAAACCTACTCCCTGACCACGACAACGGGCGAATCGTATAGCGGCCGCGTGGAATTTGTGCTCGAGCCGCGCGGCTTCTGCCTCACAATCCGCGATATGAATTAGGCTGGCTTTGGACTACCGCCGATAGGGTCAGAGGCGCTCCAAAATCCCCGCGGCGCCCATGCCGCCGCCAATGCACATTGTCACCATGCCATACCGCGCGTTGCGCCGCTGCAATTCGCGCAAAATCGTGGCTGTAAGTTTCGCACCAGTGCACCCGAGCGGATGACCGAGCGCGATCGCGCCTCCATTTGGATTGACGCGCGCAGCATCGAGTCCAGCCTGTTGAATCACCGCCAGCGCTTGCGCCGCAAACGCCTCATTCAATTCGAACACCGAGATATCATTCAAAGTCAGCCCCGCTAATTTCAGCGCTTTGGGGATCGCCGCGACTGGCCCGATCCCGAATTCCTCCGGCAAAACGCCAGCCGTGGCATACGCCACAAAACGCGCCAGCGGTTTCAGCCCTAGCGCGCGGGCGCGTTCCTCGCTCATCACCACCGCCGCCGCCGCCCCATCGCTCATCTGCGAACTGTTTCCCGCAGTCACCGTTCCCTTGACGTGAAACGCCGGCTTCAACTTCGCCAAAGCTTCCAACGAAGTATCCGCGCGCGGCCCTTCATCCATTTCAAACGTAAAAGCCTGCGTCGTCGCTTTTGCCGCGGCCTTTGCCTTTCCCGACGCAGGTCCGGCCGAACTTCCGTTCCCGTTTGGCACTGCCGTAATCTTCACTTCCACCGGAACCGTCTCGTCCTTGAAATGCCCAGCAGCAATGGCCGCCAGGGCCTTCTTATGCGAATCCACAGAAAACTGGTCCGCCTGCTCCCGCGTAATCCCAAATTTCTTCGCGATATTCTCTGTGCCCAGCCCCATATTGATGTACGCATCCGGGTTGTGATCCACCAGCCACGGATTCGGCGAAACTTTGTTGCCTCCCATCGGGACCATGGTCATCGATTCCGTTCCTCCAGCCACAATCATCTGCGCCGATCCCGCGCGAATCCTCTCGGCCGCAATCGCAATCGCCTGCAACCCCGAAGAACAAAACCGGTTAATCGTCATCGCCGAAGTCTCAATCGGAAGCCCTGCGCGCAGCGCCGCAATCCGCGCGACGTTCATCCCTTGCTCGCCCTCCGGCATGGCGCAGCCTAGAATCACATCATCTACTTCCTTCGCATCTAGTCCCGGCACACGAGCCAGAGCTTCCTTAATAGCAAGCGCCGCCAAATCATCCGGCCGCGTTGCGCGCAGAGATCCTTTGAATGCTTTCCCAACGGGCGTACGAACAGAAGAAACAATCACAGCTTCAGGCATGACGCACTCCTTGGCAAACAGCTGAAAGCGCCTCAAACGTTATTGTTGGCCGCAGACTGAGAAAAAGCAAATTAGAGAAGCGTCCCATGGAGGCCGCCAGTAATTCAGGAGGTGCAGTAAGAACCCGGCAGACCTGCGCGAGTCGAGAATCATCATTCAGGTTCAAGGCACAATGGAATGTCCAAAAGCGAATAGACACTTAAATGCCTCATGCTGCACTCTGGCCGGATGAAAATTGGGGAAAAGTCAACAACCACGATGGAGACTTTCACGCTCTAGTCAATCGTGGGACCCCGGTGATGCAACCTGCCAGAACATTTTGGGTCGGGTGTGTAGCCACGCACTCCTGCATCTGGCCGACGGCCATTGCGGGGAATTCCACATCTCTGGCTTTTCGCTGCATTTTCAATGGAATATTCCCGCTCGCGCCAGCGCTAGCATAAGCGACGCCGATGGCGGAATGGGCCCATCCTGTTGAGCCCGCGAACCGACTCTGGCTCTTCCCGACAATCTTTTCGCAATATAGGTCAATTTAGCTATCCACATTGATCTTGGTCTGTACTTGCGCTTGAGCAACGACTTCACGCAGGCCGCGATAGTAGTGTTTCAATCAGACTCTTCGAGCATCTGTCGGACTTGAGTCGGTCCGTGCGTAGTGCAATGACCGCCTGGAGCCTCGGAGGCATTTCCAAAGTTTGGATTATCCCTCTGCAACATCCCCGGACGATCCGAAGGAGCGGCGCAAGATGATTGGAAAAGTAAAATGGTTTAACAATGCGAAGGGATATGGTTTCCTGGGGCGGGAGGATGGTCCAGACGTTTTCGTTCATTACTCTGCAATTCTAGGCGATGGATATCGGAGCTTGGCGGAAGGAGATTCGGTCGAGTTTGAAATCGTACAAGGCTCAAAGGGCCCTCAGGCAGCAAACGTAAAAAAGCAAGATTGAGTGTGTATTTGAGTGGGCCTCTCCACGATAGCCAACACCTTTAGAGCCAATCGGGTTAAGAAAGTAGAACAGGCACTCCTGCCGGTGCTCTTCTCATCTTCTACTCTGCTCCTCTACTCCTCTGTTCTCTACACTGCCGCATCCACTTGCCATATCACTGCTTGATCGCCGCACCTTTCCGCGGAATAAAAATCGTCCCCGGCGGCGTAATCTTATTCGCCAATGAAAAATTCCCTTGATTCAACGCCAGCCCGATCCTTCCCCGCGAATCGATGTACAGCAACGCTTCTCCAACTGGCACATCCATAAAGGTCTTTACATAAGGCGCGCTCAAGGGTTTCTTATTGAGCAGCACAATAATCTTGTCTCCAAGCAGGTAACCAAGTTTTTTAAACTCCTCCCCCGGGATGTTGCTGATCAGCGATCCGTAAGGATCATCCAAACCAATAATGTCGCCCTCGATCCCGCGCTCGGAAGTGTTCGACACCTTCGGCGTGAGCTGCACCAGCTGTGGAACGACATCCCCGGCCAATGCGAAGTCCCACCCCTCAGCCAGATGCGCTGCGGCGGGTGAAAAAATATCCCGTCCATGGAACGTCGAAGAAACCTTCGGCTGCAGCATCCATCCCGTGTTCGTAATTTCACGCGCGGAGTCCAACCCGTCCCGATCGAGCACCGGCGTAATGACTCCGTTGTCCGGTAGCACAAAATACTGCCCCTTCTTTGTTTTCACGATCACAGCCTTCCGTGACGTCCCCACTCCCGGATCCACCACCACAAGAAAAATAGTCCCTGAAGGATAGTAGGGAGTCACTCCCGCCAGAAATCGCGCCGCCTCTTCAATCTGGAAGGGCGTCACCTGATGCGTGATATCCATCAACCGCACATCCGGCGCGATCCCCACAATCACGGCCTTGCACACCGCCACCGCATCATTGGCCGTCCCAAAATCCGTCATAAACACAATCGTCGATCGCGCCGCTCCTGCCTGCCCACCCCCCGTTTTCTCTCCCGGCGTCTTGCCGCATGCCCCGCAAAAAATTGTCCCCGCCAAAACTAATAGTGCGAAAAGTCGAATGCGTAAAGCCATCGAGTCTCCCAACTTCAATGGTTTTTGTAAATTCCGTGAGGCCGGTGGAGGTCTCACCTTGTCGGACGTCGAAAATGCCGAACTGGACGCATCGCCCTACCTGGCACAGCAGGTCCATCGCAATTCGTCCATCCCTTGAACGGGAGGCAGTATACAAGAGGCCGGAAAGCTCTGTCGCGTGCTTTAACTTTTGGGCCGGATCTATTTCCGCCCAATAATGTGGTTGGGTTTCTTTGACACCTCCTTTACACTATTTGCGCTTCATGAGAGAAGTTACGCAAGACCAAGCAGCCTGCCGCGCCCAGAGAAGGCCCAGCCGCATTGCGTAGGCGAATTAAAGCGGGGACTAAATAAAAAAGAGGAGAACGACCGTGTTTCGAAGCTTAATCGTGGGTGTGTTTTTGGCCGTCTGCGCCAGCGCTGCGCTAGCCGATCAGGTAACCCTGAAAAATGGCGACCGGCTGAGCGGAGCTATCGTCAAGTCCGACGCGAAAACGCTTTTGCTGAAATCCGACTTTGCGGGCGATGTCAGCCTCCAATGGGACGCCGTCACTTCCATCGTTTCCACGCAAGCGCTCCACCTCGCTCTGAAAGACGGCCAGACCATCGTTGGCATCGTGACCACTAGCGACGGCAAGTTTGAAGTCGCCACCAAAGATACCGGCTCTGTGACCGCTTCCAAGGACATCGTTGTCGGCGTCCGCGATGACGCCGAGCAAAAAGCTTACGACGATCAAATCGAGCGCCTCCGCCATCCCCACCTCACCGATTTCTGGAGCGGCCTCGTGGACACCGGCCTCAGCGTTACCAGAGGCAATTCGCAGTCGCTCACTTATACGCTCTCTGGCAAGGCTGCCCGTGTTACCGAGCGTGACAAAATCTCCGTCTATTCCACCGCCATTTACAGCAATAGCACCGTCAACGGCGTGAACTCCACGACCGCCCACGCCATTCGCGGCGGAATTCGCGGCGACTTGAACGTTAGCGATCACCTTTTCGTCTTTGGCTTCACCGACTTCGAATACGACCAATTCCAGGACCTCGATCTACGCAATGTCCTCGGCGGCGGCTTCGGCTATCACGTCATCAATACCAAGGCCACGACGTTCGACGTTTTTGGAGGAGGCAGCTACAACCAGGCGTTCTACGGGGCAGTCGCAGCCACCGCAGCCGAACCGGCCATGCCCTCCGTCACGCGCAAGACCGGGGAAATCGTCCTCGGCGAAACCTTCAACGCCAAACTCAGCAGCCGCACTACCGTTACCGAGCAGTTCAGCATCTACCCGAACATCTCGGAGACCGGCACTTATCGTTTTCAGTTTGACGCCACTGCCGCAACCAAGCTGAAAAACTGGCTGAGTTGGCAAGTCACTTATAGTGATCGCTACCTCAGCAATCCGCTCCCCGGCTTCAAAACGAACGACCTGCTTCTTTCCACCGGTGTGCGCTTGACATTCGGTAAGGGCGTGTTCTAAGTGGCTCGCGTACTTACCCTTCCTATCTGCATCTAAGCAAAGGAGGTAGCGCATGATTTATTGGCTCGTTGTTGGTCTTATTGCTGGTTGGCTCGCTGGAGTCGTTATGAAAGGTGGTGGCTACGGCATCATCGTGGACGTCCTTCTAGGCATTGTCGGTGGCTGGCTTGGTGGTTGGCTCTTCGGCCGTTTGGGCATCTGGCCGGCCGGGGGGTTGATTGGCTCGGTCATCGTCGCCTTTGTTGGCGCGGTCATCCTCGTTGGGATCACCCGGATCCTAAAAAGAGCATAACGCCTCATTCAAAGAAATCCGAAGCAATTTGATTCTGTTTGAAGCAAACAAATCGCGCTGCCGGAGACAAATTCCTCCGTCGGCGCGATTTTCCTCACATAACCGCTTTTCGAGCCGAACCAAGGCTACTTTCCGTGCCTGGACGTGCCCTCCACGCTCCCAGTTCTGATACGGATTGGCCTCATCCTTCACAACTTAGCGGCGTAAATCCGCACCTGTACTACTGTACGGAGGGACAGGTCCCCGATCCTGAGTACAGGGAAAAACAGGCGAAAAGATAGGCGAAAGATCGGTCACATATAATGCACTGATTCTAGAAGACTTAACCTGTTTCAGAGTGAGTCATAAGAGTACTGAACCAATGGTTTGCACCGCAAATTGTGCCTTCTGTACTATCGCCTTTACTCGCCCCCTGCTGTCAAATAGGTCAGGTGCAAGAGGCTGGACCAAAAGACAGGGCTGGCGCATCTAAAGACCAAGTCAAGACGAGAGCAGTAAGAATCTAGGGGGCAGCAAATGTTCGGACAAGCGGGGATCAATAACAGAGGATCGATGAAGACCAAAGACAGCAACCGCAAATGGATGTGGTGGTTCTTAGGGGTCGTAATCGCGCTGCAGCTCTACTTTGTGCGCGAACTCGTCGCCGCCTTTGCGCTGTTTGCGCTGGGATTCGCGGCTATCGCTTTTGTGGTCATGAGCTTGTACATGCTTCAGAAGGCTTGGGAAGCCGGCGTTCAGCGCGTAGCGGACAGCCAGAACCCGGTTGTCGATTTGGCGCGGCGCGGTGTTAACGCCGTCGAAGACCTGGCGCGCCGTCCGTTGCGCCGCCCGGGTTCCGCCGCGGCTCGCTAAGCCGCCAGCAGGTTTCTGGCTTTTGCCAGAGCACACGCAGAGCTGACCATCCTGGCTACTTCAAGATGGTCACAGCCACTGCGGACCGTAAGAGCAGTGAGGGCCAGCCGTCCTGAGAGAGCGGCTGGCCTTCTCGTTTCTCCGACATGCCCCTCTCAGCTTCTAGCCACATCGAGTCCTTCCGCTTCTCCCTTCATTAAGCATTTTAATTTCATTGACTTATTTCCTTTCCGCCACGATCTCACCGCTTCCTGGTCCCCCGTTTCAAAAAACGCTTGACAGAGTTTCGGGGCTGTCGTATTTAACCAGTAAGTTAAATACGACGTGCCCACTGACAAACTCACCTCGACCTTCGCAGCCCTAGCCGATCCCACTCGCCGAGCCATCCTTGCTCACTTGATGTCCGGCGAATCTTCCGTTACTGAGATTGCCGAGCCCTTTGAGATGAGCATGGCCGCTATTTCAAAGCATCTTAAAGTGCTTGAGGAAGCTGGACTTATCACTCGCGGCCGCGCTGCTCAGTGGCGCCCTTGCCGCATCCACCCTGCCCCTCTTAAGGAGGTAGCTGACTGGGTTGAGAATTACCGCATGGCGTGGGAACAGCGTCCCGACCGCTTGCATATCTACCTAGCCGAGGTGCAAGCCAAGGCGAAGAAACATGGCCGAAGCAAAAAGTAGTTCCGCCGCTGGCCAAGCCAGGCAAGAACTCCTCCTTACGCGCATCTATGGCGCGCCGCGCGGACTTGTCTTCAAGGCCTTTCTTCCCACCGCTGTCGTACGGCAACAAGAAGTTGTTCCTTGCCGGTTCGCATTTGGCGGACCAAGGGCTGGTTGCCGGTCTCTTCATGGCGCGCCGCCCAGAGCACCATTTCCGTAAGCACCGGCGCCAAGTCAATCCCTTTGGGAGTCAGCGTGTAAATCATTTTTCGCCCATCGGCGGGATCTCGTTCCGTCTCGATAATTCCGTAGGATTCCAGCCGGCGGAGACGGTCGGTCAAAATATTGGTGGCGATTTTTTCGTCAGAGTGGAGAAATTCATTAAAGGTCCGGTATCCGCGAAGCATCATGTCGCGCAGGATCAAGAGAGACCATCGGTCGCCCAGCATTTCCACCGAGGCGTTCAACGGGCATCCGGAACGGCGCTTGGGCGCCGCTTTCTTTTTTTGCATAGAGTTAGGGTAGCAATTATTACTTGCACTTTGCAAGTAAGATTGGCAGACTGCTTTTCGCAGGGGAAATAAAGGCTTGACATATTCCTATATAGGAATGTATTGTGGCGATCATGGCGAGGGCCGCAACCACTTCCGATGCTTTCAACGCTGTCGCTGAGCCGCGGCGGAGAGAGATACTCAACTACCTGGCGCTGCAGGAACGGCCAGTGGGAGAGATCGTGGATGCTTTGGAGATGGAGCAGCCTTCCGTTTCGAAGCATCTGCGCGTCTTAAAGGATGTCGGGCTGGTGCATGCGCGGCGCGACGGGCGGCAGATGTTTTACAGGACGAATGCCGAGGCTATCCGTCCACTGCATGAATGGGCGGGAACATTTGAGCGATATTGGAAGCACCAGCTGATGCGGGTGAAAGAACGGGCCGAGGAGAAACAAGCTAGATGGCGCCTGATTTGAAACGAATGTTGCAACAAGAGTGGAAACATAAGTCGCAGCGAAACGTCGTAGTCAGGGAGGAGAGAACAAAATGCAATTGAGTCCCTATCTTTTGTTCAACGGCCAATGTGAGGAAGCGTTCCAATTCTACGAAAAAGTCCTAGGGGCCAAAATCGAAGCAATCTCCAGGTTCGGAGAATCCCCTATGGCAAGCCATGTGCCGGCGGAATGGGCGAACAAAGTCATGCACGCGAGTTTGAATATTGACGGCATGATCTTGATGGGTTCCGATCCGCCGCCTGGGCGTTATCAACCGCCGCAAGGTTTCTCGGTAACACTTTCTACTAAAGATCCTGCAGAAACCGAACGCATCTTTCATGCATTGGAGCAAGGCGGAAGAGTAGAGATGCCGGTTCAGAAGACGTTTTGGTCGGCGCGATTCGGGATGCTGGTGGATCAGTATGGGATTCCGTGGATGGTAAATTGCGAGCAGGCTGCGGAAGCCGCCGGATAAGGAATTGTGCTCGTGCCTGATTGTTTGGGCGGATTGCTGCAAGACGGGACAGAAGACTGAGAACCAATGTTGGAGTTCTTGCCGAGATGGGGTATGGCATGCCTGCCCCTACAAGGGGACAGTGGCCGAGGGGTAAGGCGGAGGGAATTCGTGGAAGCAGCTGCACCGAGTTCGAAAGACACTGTCCGTGGGGCACGGCTTTTGTTTTTTGTATGAATTAGGTAAGGGAGAAGCACCATGAACTTCAAACCTGCACTGTTCCTGCAAGACCTGAAAATTGCGCTCCGCTCACTCACTCGCGCCAAGGGCCTGACCATCACCGTAATCCTCACGCTTGCGCTCGGCATCGGCGCCAACGCCGCTATCTTCACGCTGGTGCGGGGCGTGCTGCTTCGTCCGCTTGTAAATCGCGACGAAGACCGGCTGATCTACATTCGGCAGAGCGCGCTCGGCATCGGCAACGCGAACACCTACTTCTCCATCCCGGAACTAAAGGACATCGAATCCGGCGCCCGCACCATCACTGAATTCGGCGATTTCTCGACCATCAGCTTTACCATGGTCGGCTTGGGCGAGCCCCGCGAGGTCCAAGCCGGTGTTGCCGGTGGCACCTATTTCGAGGTGATGGGCCTTCATCCCGTCCTGGGCCGTCTCATCGGTCCGCAGGACGACGGTCCTAAGGCCGATGGGGTCGTCGTTCTAACGTACCGGTTCTGGACCTCCGCTCTTCATAGCGATCCGAATGTCATCGGCAAAACCGTACGCCTCGGCAGCGGTCCCATGGGAACTCGAAGCGGCACGATCATCGGCGTGCTCGAACCCTGCATCCCCTATCCCGCCGATACCGAGATTATCGCCAACGTCGTGACCAGCCCGCATCATCTCTCCGCGACCATGGTGGATGGCCGCGTCCATCGTATGACGGAACTATTCGGCCGGCTCGCACCTGGGGCTACGCTCGAACAGGCTCGCGCCGAGCTCCGCACGGTTTACAACTCGATGACCGCGCAGCATCCGGAGGGCAATTACTCAAAACAGGCGGACTTCCAGATCAGCGCCACGCGCCTGCGCGAGCAGATTACTTCTGGAGCGCGCACCGTTCTCCTCGTTTTGCTTGCGGCTTCCGGGCTCGTTTTTATCATCGCGGTCTCTAATGTCGCCAACCTGATACTGGCCCGCTCGGTTCGCCGCGAAGGCGAACTTTCGATTCGCGCCGCTCTCGGCGCCAGCACCTCAACGCTGCGCCGTACGCTTCTGGCGGAGAGCCTGCTGCTCTGCGGCGCAGGTGCTCTTTTGGGCGTTCTCATTGCGCGGCCCATGGTGGCCATCCTTGCTCGCTACGCGTCGCGGTTCTCCATTCGCGCTCTTGATCTGACTGTTGACTCGAGCATGCTGTGGGTCGGCGCTGGCTTGGCGATTATCGCGGCTATCCTGCTGGCGTATGTTCCGCGCTTGCCTTCCGCGACCTCTTCCCAGGGATTCGGCCTCGCGACGGGCAGCGTGCGCATTACGGGCGGCACCAATCGCCGTCTGCGTCTCTTCGCCATGACGCAAATTGCCGCTTCTTTCCTGCTGCTCGCGGGAGCCAGCATGCTGCTGAAGACGCTTCTCGACATGCAAAACGCGCGTACCGTTCTCGACGCGAACCGAGTGCTTGC
The DNA here is from genome assembly GCA_036521695.1 of Candidatus Acidiferrum sp. GTDB lineage: Bacteria > Acidobacteriota > Terriglobia > Acidiferrales > UBA7541 > Acidiferrum. The sequence continues at coordinate 14,452 of DATDHE010000540.1, forward strand.
CGTCAACGTTCCAGTGGACTCCTACGGCAAGAAACCCGAAGAGATAAACCACTTCTATGAGGAAACGATTCGCCGGGTCTCCGCATTGCCCGGCGTCGATGCCGTCGCCGTCGGCGATGCCGTACCCTGGCGAGACACACAATTCAACTTCCAACTGCAATTCTCAGGCGATGGCCACGTGAAAGGCCCCGGCGAAGAGGATCCACGCACACAGGTCCGTACCGTCTCCCCTGGATTCTTCGCGGCGCTCCACGTGCCCATTCTTGAAGGACGCGATTTCAACGACCTCGATCGCCAGGACAAGGAGCCCGTGGTGGTCATCAGTCAAAGCGTTGCGCAGCGCATGTTCCCCGGCCGGGATCCACTCAACCGCCATCTCTGGTGGACCGATCCGGTCATTAAATTTATCGGCATGGAGTCCACGCCGCGTCGTATCGTCGGAGTGGTCGCTGACGTTGACGACACACACGTCATCCCCTCTCCTACACCCACCGTCTATGACCCCATGGAACAGCAGGGCCTTTTCGGAGGGCGGCTTTTTGTGCATACGCACTCCGATCCGTACGCGCTGGTTACGCCCATTGTGCAGCTGATTCGCACTATGTCTGCCGACCAGCCGGTTGAGAAAGCGGCCACGCTTGAGGACATCCGCGCCGAGGTGCTCACTCCAGATCGTTTGAACTCGCTCGTCTTCGGTGGCTTCGCCCTCGTGGCTCTCGCCATTGCGATCGTCGGTGTTGCGGGCGTCCTGGCGTTTTCCGTCAGCGCCCGCACGCGCGAATTCGGTATCCGACTGGCCATTGGCTCGCAGCCGAGCCGTCTCCTGGCAGGAGTCATTCGCGAGGGCGCGGTTATGGCCGCCGTGGGGATCGTGGTTGGCGCGGTCGGCGGATACATCCTGGCGCGACTGGCAGGCAGTTATCTCCTGGACATGAAAATGCCGAGCCCCTTGCCGGTCTTGGCTTCGGCCTTCATTTTGCTCGTTGCTGCCGTTGCTGCGTCGGCGCTCCCGGCGGCTCGAGCTGCGCGCGTGGACGTCATCCAAGCGCTCCGGGCCGAGTGACGCTCGAGCTAATCTTCCGAACAACCATGCCGGCCTGATGGCCGCTGTGCTACTCTTTGCGCCGTGCGAGGGTAAAAGTACCTCAGGCGGAACAAACGAGGAGAGAGGCATGATCCGGCGAACAAAATTGGTCGCGCATGTTGGCATTGCTGCGTGTGTGATACTTTCGATTTGCTCTGCGACTTCAGCGCAAGAAAAGGACAAAGCTGCTGTAAAGAAAATCGCGATTCGCGCGGGACGTTTGATTGACGGTAAAAGCGACACGCCCATCCTCTCCGCTCTGATCCTCATTGAAGGCGACAGGATTGTTTCCGTTTCCGCCGGAGGAACGCCACCTGCTGGTGTGGAAGTCATCGATCTTTCGAAAGCGACCGTGCTGCCGGGATTCGCGGATGTGCACACGCACGTCCTGCTCAATGGAGACATCACGGCGGCAGATTACGACGAGCAAATCCTGAAAGAATCCACTCCCTATCGCGCGATTCTTGCCGCGCGGAATGCACGCATTGCGCTCGAAAACGGGTTCACTTCCATTCGCGATGTGGAGACCGAAGGCGCGATGTATGCCGACGTGGATGTGAAAACCGCGATAGCCAGGGGCGAAATCCCTGGCCCGCGCATGCAAGTTGCTACGCGTGCGATGGCTCCGACGGGGATGTATCCGCTGCTCGGCTATTCGTGGGAGCTGAAAGTACCGACGGGAGTGCAGACTGTGGATGGCGTCGAGGGCGCGCGCAAGGCGGTGCGCGAGCAGGTAATGTACGGCGCGGATTGGGTCAAGTATTACTCGGACCGGCGGTATCACTTTGGAGATGACGGCGTGCTGTACAGCATGGTCAATTTCACGGATGACGAAGCGAAGGCGATCGTAGACGAAACGCACCGGCTCGGGAAGAAAGTCGCAGCGCATTGCATTGGGTCTGACGGAATTGCGGCGGCTTTGCGTGCCGGCGTGGACACGATTGAGCATGGAGACGGTTTTACCGACGCTCTTCTCGATGAAGCCGCCCGAAAAGGAGTGTATTGGGTGCCGACGATCACTGTGGGTGCGTACGTCGCGCCTGGCCGCGGCGGGAATTGGGTGAGAATGGTGGACCTGGAAAAAACGGCGTTCCAAAAAGCGCTGAAGAGAAATGTGAAGATCGCTCTGGGGACCGACGCGGGAGGTTTCGATTGGAAGCAATTGAATGAAGCAGAAGAGTTCGTGTACTACGCGAACTACGGGATGACGCCGATGCAGGCCATTCGCGCTGGCACGGTGGTGCCCGCGGAACTTCTTGGGTGGAGCGACAAAGCCGGAGCTATCGATGCGGGGAAGTGGGCGGACATCGTGGCTGTCAGCGGCGATCCGCTCAAAGACATCACTGAACTGAAGCGCGTAAAATTCGTGATGAAGGCTGGAACGGTGTACAAGAACGAGGTGCACTAGCCAGGAAGAGGAGGCCAACGACAATTTGGCCGTCTACCGTTGGATCGCGCTGCGCGTCTAACAATGCTGGAATTCATCAGCAAGAAGCGGAAAGCGACAATGCAAACTCTTTGGCAGGACTTGAAATTTGCTTTGCGGATGTTGAGGAAGAACCCGGGATTCACGGCAGTGGCGATTCTTACGCTGGCGCTGGGAATTGGCGCGAACACCGCGATCTTCAGCGTCGTCAACACCGTTCTGCTGGAGCCGCTTCCTTACAAAGATCCTGGGCGGATCCTTAACTTGTCTGGAATGGATCTCAAGACGAAAGGCAGCGGCGCATTCCTGTCGTATACGAAATACACGCAAATCCAGGAACAAAACAAAACTCTTGAGAGCATCGCGGGTTTCTATCCGCTCACACTTAGTTTGGTGACTGAGCGCGAACCGGAAGCCATCAACGGAGCGCGCGCTTCGATCGGTTTTTTCCGCGTATTGGGAATTTCTCCGGCACGCGGGCGAACTTTTCTGCCGGAAGAGGAGCAGGACGGAGGCGGGGACGTCGCGGTCATCTCGGACGGATTCTGGCACAGTCATTTCGGGGGCGATGCGGCGGTGCTTGGCAAGGCTTTAGTGCTTGACGGGAAAAGCGCGACCATCGTCGGCGTCCTTCCGTCAAGTTTTCATTTTCCGCTCCAGTTTCCGGAGCCGGACGTTTGGCTTCCTCGGCCTTCAGAGACGGTGCTGCTGACTCCAGCGCAGATTCGCAGCGGCGCGAGCTACTTCAACGTGATAGCGCGATTGCGCCAAGGGGAAACTTTGGCGCGCGCCAGGGCGGAACTCGACGCCATCAATGCGAGTTATAAGCAGCAGTTCGGAAGCAATGTGGACGCCACGAAGTTCGGAATTTTTGCGCAGTCTCTCGAAGACAGTCTCGTAGGTGGCCTGCGGCCTTCGCTTCTCGTGCTGCTGGCTGCTGTGGGGTTCGTGCTTTTGATTGCTTGCGCGAATGTCGCCAATCTTTTGCTTGCTCGCGCTACCGCGCGCGAAAGGGAAATCGCCGTGCGGAAGGCGCTCGGGGCTTCTGGCGGACGGTTGGTGCGCCAGTTACTGAGCGAGAGCATTTTGCTTTCGGTATGCGGAGGCGCGCTTGGGGTTCTGCTTGCCGCCGCGTTGCTGCCGGCAGTGCGTTCGATCAGTCCGGGTACTGTGCCACGCCTTGGCGAAGCGAGAATCGACGGCGTGGTGCTGATTTTTTCGCTGCTTCTTTGCGTCGCCACGGGAATGGTTTTCGGACTTGTTCCCGCGCTACAAACATCGAAGAAAGATCTTCATGAAACTCTCAAGGAAGGCGGCCGCGGTTCGTCGGAAGGTGGGGGACGCGGGCGCTTGCGCGGCGCGCTCGTCGTGGCGGAGATCGGGATCGCGCTTGTGCTGATGACCGGGGCGGGGCTCTTGATGCAGAGTTTTGTGCGGTTAATGCAGGTTAATCCTGGATTCTCGCCGAAGAATCTGACTGCGTTTCCGTTGACGCTTTCGCCGAGCCGATACACCAAACCGGAACTTCAGGCGCAGTTCTATCGGCAACTGCTGGAGCACGTGAGAGCGATGCCCGAAGTACAAGCGGCCGGCATTACGAGTTATCTGCCGCTTGCTGGTGCAGCTCGCTTTGTTTTTGTGTGCCCGGAAGGCCGCGTTTGCGAGGGAGTTGGAAAAGATCCGACCAGTGCCGTGCGGCAAGTCAGTGCCGGGTATTTCGAGACGGTTCGAACGCCACTGCTCAGTGGCCGCACCATTGATGAGCAGGACATTGCAGGTGGAGCGCCCGTCGTCGTCATCAACGAGACTGCGGCCAAACATTTTTTTGCTGACGAGAATCCCATGGGCAAACATCTCGCCAATTCGCGCGACATGGTGCAACGGGAAATCATCGGCGTTGTCGCCGATGTGAAATTCAACGCTCTGGACGCCGCCAATGTGGAAGAGATGTATTTGCCCATGGCGCAGGTTCCTTGGCCCAAAACAACGCTACTTGTGAGGTCGGAAACCAACCCGCAATCTCTTGTTGCCGGGGTGCGCGGAAAGATTGCGGAGGTCGATCCGAATCTTCCTGTCGCGGGAATCTCCAGCATGGAAGAAGTCGTCGGGGCTTCGGTCGCACAGTCGAAATTGACGATGCAATTTGTCGGAGTTTTCGCGGGATTCGCATTGTTGCTAGCGGCGATCGGAATTTATGGAGTGATGGCTTATACCGTGACCGCGCGCGCCCAAGAGATGGGCATCCGCGCGGCGCTTGGCGCGCGGCCTGCCGACATTCTGCGACTCGTGGTAGGGCAGGGAATGCGCATGACGTTGATCGGCGTCATGCTCGGGATCATTGTCTCGCTGGCGCTCACACGTTTACTGGCCAGTCTGCTCTTCGGCGTACGGGCAACCGATCCGCTTGCGTTTGGTGCCGCTGCGCTCGTTCTGATGGGAGCGGCATTCGTGGCCTGCTACATTCCCGCACGCCGGGCCACCCGCGTCGACCCTATTGTTGTGCTTCGATATGAATAGTCGCGGATGCTAGGACGACGGGACGCTAAAGTCGCTCGCGGCGAAGAAGAATGAGTTCTATCTTTGTTTTTCGGCTGGGCGCATCCGCAAAGTCAAGATGAGAATGATGGCGATGAGAAGACTCATAATTACATATAGAAATCCTGGCGTGAACGAGTGGGTGCGGTCGAGGAAATAGCCGATCACGGACGGAGTAACAAAACTTCCAAGATTGCCAATCGAATTGATGAGGCCGATGGATGCCGCTGCGGCCGATTCGCCGAGGAACACTGAGGGGATGGGCCAGAAGGACGGAAGAAAAGCGTTGGCTGTCGAAGCGACGGTCAGACACGCAAATGCAAACCAAAAATGGGAGCCGGAAAGAATCGTCAGAGCGAACGCTACGACACCGAACATGAGGGGAATCGCGGTGTGCCAGCGGCGTTCGTTAGTGCGGTCGGAATGCCATCCGTTGAAAAGCATGGCCAGGAGCACGGCGACATATGGAAGAATCGAGAGTAGCGTCACCGCGAGATTGGACATACCGGAAGCGCGTTTAAGAAACGTGGGTAGCCAAATCGTCAAGGAATAGATGCTGCTGACGGCGAAAAAATAGATGAACGTCAATTGGATGATTGTGGGGTGAAGTAGCGCTTCCCAGATTTTGTAAGAGCGCGCCGCTTTTTTTGAAAAGGCTTCTTGCTCGAGTTCGGCGGTGATCCATTCGCGTTCCTCTGGCGCGAGCCAGCCTGCTTCGCGCGGCCAATCCGTCAAGTAAAAAACCGCGATGACGCCGAAAACGATCGCCGGAATTCCTTCCACGATAAAAAGCCAGCGCCATCCCTGAATGACGAACCAGTTCACACCGAGCAGCCAGCCTCCGAGAGGTGAGCCGATGATGTTGGCGACGGGAATCGCAATCATGAACATCGCGCAAGCCTTTGCGCGGTCTTCGGAGCGGAACCAGTGCGTTAGATAGACGAGGATTCCGGGGAAGAAACCGGCTTCGGCGACCCCTAGGAGGATTCGAACGGCGTAGAAATGCATGGGCGTTCGAATGAAGGCCATCAGCACGGTGATGAGTCCCCAGGTGACCATGATACGCGCGAACCATTTGCGGGCGCTCCAGCGCTCGACAATAAGGCAGCCGGGAATTTCGAAGAGCAGATAGCCGACAAAGAAGATGCCTGACCCGAATCCGAAGACGCGATTGCTGAAGTTCAGATCGTGCGTCATTTCGAGAGCAGCGTAGCTAACGTTTACGCGGTCAAGGAACGCGATGACAAAAAGAGTGAAGAGAAACGGCAGGAGGCGGCGCGCAATGCGGCGGCGCGCGGTCAGGCCAATGTCATTTGTGGAAGAAGGCAAATTCATGCCGCTTGGGCTTCTAACATAACCAAGCGCGGATTGCACGAGAACGGCAAATTTGGTGGTGGGTAAGTGTCCGGTAATCGTGGCCTTTCGTAGTGAGTTCATCGGGCCAAGACCGGGCACTTTCCCTGTTTGTTGACTTGCCTCTTGCTCCAACCTAAGATGAACGAAAAATGGCTGCAACCGACTCGCTCATCGGCCAAACCATCTCACACTACCGCATCCTCGAAAGGCTAGGCGGCGGTGGAATGGGTGTTGTCTACGAAGCGGAGGATCTCACCCTGGGGCGTCATGTTGCCCTCAAATTTCTATGTCTACACGGTCTTCGAACTCGAAGCCCGCCTTCTCATGTCTCAAGCCGAAATCGAGTTAGGCAAGCCGGCCGCTGCTCACGCACGCTTAGACAAACTCGAATCAGATGCCCGCAGCAAAGGCTTTCTCCTCATCGCTCGGAAAGCGCAAGTAGAGAGCCACCATTAGGACCAAGAAGGGTCCGCACGATTGCTGATACTGTCTTATTTGAATAGATCGATTCCAGGTAAGTTTGAGTAATTGAAAACTGACGCTCTAAAGAATTGGCAGACTAATCCTTGGTCTCCGCGCCGGGCATTACGTCTTTCAGAGGTTGCGTTCGCCTGGGTTCGAGCTCGGGATGAGGGAGCGGTTTGCGCGGGAGCATTTGGTCGCGCATGGCGGCGTTGTAAACGAAAGTGGCTTCGACGAGCGCGGCTTGGGCCAGGTCTTCCGCTTGCAGGCGTTCGTAGGTGTCCATGTTCGAATGATGGGTGCGCGAGCCGTAGTCGAGAGGGTCCTGGATGAATTGGAATCCGGGGAGACCGATGGCGTCGAAGGCTTCGTGGTCGGTGCCGCCGGTGTCGCGCATCGTTATCGCGGTGACGCCGAGGTCTTTTAGCGGCTCGATCCATTGCGCGAAAATAGGGGCTATGGCGGCGTTGCCTTGCAAATAAATGCCGCGGATCTTTCCGCTGCCATTGTCCAGATTGAAATACGCGGATAGCTTTTGATGGTCGGGCTTGAGCTGGATAGGTCCGGCGGGGTCTCGATCGTACTCGGTGACTACCAGCTGATCGGGCTCGTTCGAACGGGGGACGAAACCAAAGTGCTGCTTCACATAGCCATAGGAGCCGAACTCGCCCTCCTCTTCGCCGGTCCAGAGGCCGACGCGAATAGTGCGCCGGGGTTTCACTTGGAGAGTGGTCAGGATACGCATGACTTCCATGGCGACTACGCTGCCCGCGCCGTTGTCGGTTGCGCCGGTGGCGGAGGCCCAGGAATCGAGGTGTCCGCCGAGCATAACGACTTCTTCTTTCAGCTTGGGGTCGGTGCCGGGAATTTCGGCGATGGTGTCAAAGCCGTGTTCGTGGTCTCCGGTGAATCTCGTGTCGATGTTGAGTTCGATGCTTACGGGGACGCCGGCTTTCAAGAGACGATAGACGCGACCGTAGTTTTCAATCGCGGTGACCGCGACCGGCAAGGCATTCGCATGTTCGCGTTGATAGATTAGCCAGCCGAAGCCTGCCCCGGTGTCATCGAAGATGGTGCCGCCGGAGCCTCCGTTGTTTCTTCCGTCGCGGCTGGGCGTAATCACGGCAACGGCTTGTTCGGCGCTTAGGAAATGGCCGATTTTTTCGCGGAAAGCTAAAGTCTTGAGAAAGGATGCCCAGGAAAAGGGCCTATCCAGGTCGGACGGATAGGTCTCGATACGTTTGAGGTCGGCGTCATCGTCCCGGGTGAAGAGCGGTTTGTCGACGGGCTTCACTTCGCGCATCTCGCCAAAGAAGACGATTTTTCCCGCGAGCTTTCCTTTGTACTTGTCGAAGTCCGTTTCGGTCTTGATGTCGACCCAGGCCGCGGGAGCGGTGACGGTACCTTTGGTCGCAGGGGACCACGGCGCCGCTTGCGCGATGAACACGGCTGTGTCCGGAGAAGTCATGCGCACCCAGGCGTTTAATTGTTGCCAGCCCATGCCGAACTCGCCCCAGTCTTCGAGATGCGCGTTGCTGCAGCCCATGACGCTGAATTGATCGCGGGTCCATTCGTTGGCGTGCTTCAGATTTGGTGAACCGGTCAAGCGCGGGCCGATACCATTCATCAGGGCAGACGCGTACTCCATGATGTGCGAGTGCGTGAGAGCTTCCTCTCGAATATTCCCGTACATCGCAAGGTCGAGAGATTCTTTTTCTGGCTGAGGCATTTCATAGGAAGGCCGCGACGCTTCTTTCGAAGCAGCTTCCTTTTTGTCGTTGTCCGCGGCGAACAAGGAGAATGCGAGGCCTGCCAGGAGAATCGTGGCTGGAATGAAGATTCTTTGAGGGCGCATGACGTTCCTTTTTTTGAAAACGAATCCGAGGAGCATAACAAAGGCGTTGAGATTTACCAAGAATCGCTGAAGGTAGGCACTCCACCGGTTTGCGCGTAGTGCTCAAGAAGGAGCAGCGGTACGCACTGTTGGCTGACTAGATCCCGGCAAGCTGGCCGCTGCCGGAGGTTTCCGTTGCAGGGTAGAGGCGGTCAAATTCTGGATCGTCACGGGCTTGCGGTGAGCCGACAATTCGCACTGAGGACTCCGGTTCGGCGAACAGCCAAAGGCGACTGGGAGATTTGACCAGCCCTGCCAGCGGCATCGATCGGCTTGAGATCAGATGCGTTTTGCACCGCTGCACGCGCGTTGACTTGCCTGGTGGCGCGCCCTAAGATGCATGCCAAAGGACGGGTTTCCCCACGATGATTGGCCAAACTCTCGGCCACTATCTCATCGTTGAAGAGATCGGAGCAGGCGGCATGGGTGTGGTCTATCGCGCCCATGATGAACAGCTCGACCGTGACGTTGCGCTGAAAGTTCTTCCCGCCGGGTTACTCGCCGATGAGGCTGCCCGGAAACGCTTCCGCAATGAGGCTCTGGCTCTCGCCAAGTTGAACCACCCCAACATCGAAACGGTCCATGAATTCGGGAGCGAGCGAGATCTCGATTTTCTTGTCATGGAACTGATTCAAGGCGTTCCGCTGAGCAAAAAACTTTCAGAAGGGCCGCTTGATGAAGCTCTCACGCGAAAACTGGGCGCTCAACTCGCAGAAGCAATGGCCGCGGCCCATGCTCAGGGCATAATCCACCGCGACCTGAAGCCCGACAATCTTTACATCACGAGCGAGGGGCGGCTGAAAATACTCGATTTCGGTTTGGCAAAACTCTTTCATCCCCAAACCGAGATCGACCAAACACAGAGTATGGATGACACGCGTTCGCTCGCTGGAACGCTGCCTTATATGTCGCCCGAGCAGCTCCGCGCGGAGGGCGTCGATGCCCGGACGGACATCTATGGCGCCGGCGCTGTGCTTTACGAGATGGCTACATCGCGACGGCCTTTTCCGGACAACCAGCCGACGCGGCTGATCGACGCCATTCTCCATAGCCCTCCGCAGCGTTTGAGCGCATACAAATCGGCAGGTTCTGCTTCGCTCGAAGCGATCATCTTCAAAGCGCTCGAAAAGGAACCTTCGCGGCGCTTTCAATCTGCGCGCGAACTTCTTGCCGCTTTGGAATCGACCGGAGCCCCCGCGGCTCGGTTCAAGTGGTCTACAGCCGGAATTGTCAGTACCGGCGTGATTCTGATTCTGGGCGTCGCACTCGGACTCAATTTAGGAAAATCGCGCGACCGCGTGCTCAATCGACTCGTTCCCGGGAGAGCGCGTTCGCAACCGTCGGCATCGACGATACCCGTGCGGCGATCTGTTGCGGTGCTGGGGTTTAAGAACGCCGCTGGCCGAGCGGATTCCGCGTGGCTCTCTACTGGGTTATCGGAGATGTTGACGACGGAGCTCGGAACCGGCGGACAGATTCGCACCGTAGCGGAAGAAAATGTCGTGCGAGCGAAAATGGATCTTTCTTTGTCGGATGCCGATAGTTTGGCGAAGGACACGCTGACGCGCGTTCGCAACAATCTGGGCACCGACTATGTGGTCCTCGGATCCTTCGTGGACCTCGGGAAAGAAGGGGGCGGACAGGTTCGCGTGGATTTGCGTCTACAAGACGCCCGAACCGGTGAAACGATCGGCGTGGTTTCCGAAACAGGCACAGAAGGCCAACTTTTTGGGCTTGTTTCGCGGGCTGGCCGCGACCTGCGGAGGGAACTTGCGATCGACAATATTTCCGAGGCCGAAGCGGGCAACCTCCGCGCGGCCATCGCTTCCAACGCGGAAGCATCTCGTTTTTACGCCGAAGGGCTTGCGAAACTCCGCGTCTTTGACGCATTGGCTGCGCGCGATCTACTAGAAAAAGCTGTCGCTGCCGATCCCAATTACGCCCTCGCCCATTCCGCACTGTCTGCCGCGTGGTCCTCGCTTGGGTATGACGCTAAAGCAGCTGAGGAAGCCAAGAAGGCTTTCGATTTGTCTGGAAATCTCTCGCGTGAGGATCGTCTCTCGATTGAGGGGCGCTACTACGAGGCGATCAAGAACTGGCCAAAAGCGGTTGAGGTCTATCACACGCTCTGGAACTTCGCTCCCGACAATCTCGACTACGGATTGCGTCTTGCCCAAGCGCAGGCTTCCGGGACTTTGAACAAGGATGCCATGGCAACCGTGGAATCACTCCGTAATCTGTCTGCGCCCGCTTCCGAAGACCCACGCATCGATCTCGCGGAAATTGTCGCCGCTCACGGGCAGTCTGATTTCAAGCGCGAGCTTGCCGCAGCGCTGCGCGCAACAGAAAAAGGCCAGAAGCTCGGCGCACGGCTCCTCGTGGCGCGTGCTGAGATGGGACAAGCGCGCGCGTACTACGACCTGGGCGATGTCCAACAATTTCAAAAGGCGGCGGAAACATCCAGGCAAATTTACGCGGAAGCGGGCGATCTCGGGGGAGAAGCCCGGGCTTTGCACGATTTGGGAACCGTTCTCTATGAACACGGCAATTTAGCGGGCGCACAAAAGAATCAGCAAGAAGCGCTCGATACTTGCCGCAAGATCGGCAATCAACGATGCGTGGGCGACGCGCTGAATAGCATCGGCATCGCTTTCAAGGATCAAATGGATTTCACAAATGCGCGGCAAGCCTATGAACAGTCCGTTGCCATCCGCCGCGAGACCGGAGATCGGATAGGCGAAGCCGTCAGCCTAAACAATATCGCCGTCTTGCTCTACCAGCAGGGCAAATTTGCAGCTGCGAGAAAATTGTACGAACAATCCTTGGGCATTACGCAGGAAATCGGCGAAAAACGGGGCATTGCCCGCGCGCTCACGAATTTGGCGATTGTGTATCACGAGCAGGGCCAGCTCGTGGAGTCCCGCAAGTTGCAGGAACAATCCATCGCGATCCGTCGCGAGATTGGCGATAAATCCGGCACGGCCCTCGGCCTCAATAATCTGGCGGCCATGCTTCTCGACCTCGGGGACCTGCCGGCCGCACAAAAAGCTATCGAGGAACAAATGCCGATCTTCCAGCAAGCCGGCAATCAACGGGCTGTGGCTTACGCCACGTTTGTCCAGGGCGAACTCTTCAAGCTTCAGGGAAAACTCGATCAGGCCCGCAAGGCCCACGAAGAAGCGCTCGCCATTCGCACTAAGATCGCGGAAAAGGTCACCATAAATGATAGTGTTTTGGCGCTTGCCGCTCTTTCGATCGAAGAAGAGCGCCCAGCCGATGCCGAACAACCGGCGCGGCACAGCATTCAACTGGCAATTGCGGAAAAAGCTCCAGGAAATGAACTTAACGCAAGGAATCTCCTCAGCCGTTCTCTACTCGCCCAGGGAAAGCTAGTCGAAGCGGAAAAGGAGATTCATACCGCTGAGCTGGCGGCCGCAACTACGGAAAGCCGGTTGCTCGGCATCGACACTCTCATTACCGCTGCCCGTACTCATGCAGCCACG
>DATDHE010000541.1:0-13052 GCA_036521695.1 Candidatus Acidiferrum sp.
CGCCCAGTACGCCGGCTCGCCATTTCTTGGTGGTGTTGCCCGGGAGGGAAGTTCCACCTTTCTGCGGCAGGCCGCTGTGATCATGATTCTCCGAAGAATGCGCGCTCATGCTGCGCCTCCCAATCGTGCGCGGTCATTCGAATTCTGAGGCAGGCCAATGCGCGTTCCTCGAACGTGCGGTTTGAATGTGTTGCGAATCCAGATGGTCATTTCCGTTTCCGCGGCCAGCGGCAGTACATGAGGATGAAGGACCTTGGCGCCGCCGGCTGCCAGAGCGTGCGCTTCATCATAGCTCAGGTCGTGGAGAAGTTTGGCTTCCACGGAGTCGTGCGGATTCGCGGTATAAACCCCGTCCACATCGGTCCAGATGACCAGCTCTTCGGCGTCCACCACGTGAGCGATGATCGCTCCGGAAAAATCGGAGCTATTGCGACCGAGCGTGGTAATACGGCCGTCGGGAGTGGCACCGATGAAGCCGGTGACGACGGGAACGAGCCTGGCTTCGAGAAGCGGAAGGAGAATGCCGCGGCCTCGCTGTTTGGTTTCTTCCAGCTGAGGTTTGGCGTCGCGAAACGTGTCGCAGGTGAGGACGAAATCGGAGGAGGAAACCGGAACGGCGGGGACGCCAGATCTCTCGAGCGCGGCGGCAAAGAGACGTGCGCTGAATCGCTCTCCGAACGAGGCGAGACGATCGGCGAGTTCCGCGCTTACAACGACGCGGCCTAGTGACGGGACTTCATGGAGAAGATCCCGGCCAAGGAGCTGGAGGCCGCGGCGAACGCGATCCTGTTTCTCCTCACCAAGCTGAAGATCCTGGAGCACGTCAAGGTGGAGATGGATGACGCCCTCGGCTTCATTGCTCGCGTGGGAAAGTTTGCCTTCGGCGAGAGCGCGAGAAATGGACAGCAGACGATCGGTAACGCCCTTCATCGCGGAGACCACGACGATGACATCTGAATTCTGCGCAGCCGCCTGCACCAGTCCTGCGGCGTGCAGCATGCGCTCGGCCCCTAGCAAAGAGGTGCCGCCGAACTTCAAGGCGACAACGGAATGATTGGAGATCTCACGAGTGTTGTTCTTGGCGAGCGCAAAGGATTCGACCAAATAGCTATCCGCCGCCACTTCTTCCTGCACGTGTTCGGGGCTCATCACATCCGCTCCTGGTTGCCGCTGGAGCGTCTCTGGCGGGGGGTTAAAAGAAGAAACCCACCGCCAGGTCGCTTCAGGCGGTGGGTTGGAAACTCTTTCTAGCTTGCTAGCTGTTTCTCCACGCGCCGGAAGCGAAAATAGTCTTCTTCGCCTTAGTCGAGGTAATCGACATAGACGTCGTAGTGGTAATTCGCTTCGTGGCGATGGAAATCATGCCTATAAAAAGACTAGCACAAGAAAAACCGGGCGTATAGCAAAGATTGAGAAAGAGACAGGGGTCAGTATCGAGAAGGTCCCGAGGCCGGCCGTCTGTCTCCATTTCCAAGTGCAAGGACACCGATGGTGCATCTCGGAAACGTTCACTAACATATTGTATTTCAGTAACTTACGGACAGCGACTAATTCGAGCCTGGCGTGTTAGATGGGGCAAGGGTCGGTGGGCGCGTGCTGCGCCTCCGGGCGTATCCAAAGCTCCGAAAGGAAGAAAGCCATGAATCGAATGAAGTGGTTAAGCGGGCTATTTGTGGTTTGGCTTATGGCCCTCGCAGTGGGATGCGGGGGAGGAAGCATGAGTACGATGCCGGTTACGCAGCAGCAGGCGGGAACGGTATTTGTGTCGGGGGGTGATGCACCTCTGCCGAGCGTCGTTTCGTTCAAAGTTGTCGTTTCGGGGATTAGCGTAGCGGAAGGTATGGGCACACCCGTAGCGGTAACGACCGGTCCGCAAACGGTGGATTTTGCCAAGCTGAACGGGCTCCATACGCTGTTGGATTTGAACACGGTTCCGCCGGGAACCTATGACACGGTGATCGTCAATCTGGCGAGTCCCGAGATTGACTACCTTAATGTTACGAATCCACAGACAAATCCTCCGACGCGACCGACGATCAGCAGCCTGACCTCGACAACGACACCGCCAGCGACGCTCTCGACATCGATGGTATCGACCAGCCTGAGCAGTCCGTTGGTTGTGAACTCCGGCGATGTGATCGGCTTGGGTTTCGAATTCGACATCCGGAAGTCACTGGCGGTGGATATGAACGGCCAGATTACGGGTGTCGTGAATCCGACCATCAATGTGAATGCGATTACGCCGAGCGATGCGGACGCATATATCGATGAATTTATCGCGGGGGTGACGACCATCAACGCTAGCGGGAATTCCTTTACGATTCAAGGGCCGCACGGGCACGCGCTTACAGTGAATGTGAACGATCAGACGGAATGGGAAGGCAGCGAGACCATCAGCGATCTGACCAGTTCGTCGATCGTTGCGATTTCCGGCACGCTGGACAAGACCGACGGGACCTTCCTGGCGGACACCGTGGCCATTCTTTCGCAGGACAAATTCTTTGCGGGAGGATTGATCACGTACGTGGATCCGCCGACGGGCACGGCCCAGGACTTCGATCTGTACGTGCGAGAAGTCTTGCCGGCGGGTACTGGATTCAATTCCGGACACATTTCGACGGTCGACCTGACGGGCAACGAGAAGTACTTCATCTACTGGATGCACAATGTGTTCGTCAATCCGAGGTTCAGCAACATCTTCTTTAATGCGTCCCTTCTAGTTCCGGGGCAGCATGTGAGCATTGGTGGACCGTTCAACAATGGCGCCGTTACGGTGAAGCGCGTGGTGCTGCGGCATGAAGGACACACAGGCACGCTGGTGTCCGGCAGTGCAAACGTGGGCACAAGCACCTTTCAGTTCAATTCGAACGGGCTGGCGGGCGTGTTGTTCAATAGGCCGGTGACCGTCTACGTGACGCCGTTCACCAGGTTTGGCGGCGGGCTGACGAGTCTGCAGGACTTGACGAACAATCCGACAAATCCGTTGCGCGTGATCGGCGTGGTGCTGAAGGATCCTATCAGCGGCCAGCCGGTGTTTGTGGCGCGCAGCGTGACGGAGTTGCCGAACTAAGAGCACAAAACAAAGAAGTTTCTCAACGGAAGCGGCCACTCCGAGCAATTGGGGTGGCCGTTTGTTTTTTGCGGACAGCCTTAAGAAGGAAGGCCTGGGCAAATAAGGAACTAAGCTTCAAAGATCAAGCTGGAGCAAGTAAGGCCGGACTCGGCTTTTTGGAGCTCGGAAATGTCGAGCGGCGCGACGTGGAAGCCAGCGGCTTCGATGCGGGCGCACGTCTGGGGGAAGGACGCGGGGAAAATAATTGTGTTACCGAGCGCGAGGGCGTTGGCGGCGTGTGGTTCGGCGGGATCGACGTCGATCCATTCGAACCCTGTGAACGGTTCTGTGTTGAACCAAGCACGATTGGCAAGCAGTGTGGCAAAGGTGGCTCGCGAACCCGACACTTGCCTCCGGCCTATGTAAGTGACCGCCGATTTAAGATGCAGGCAGCCAGTCACCTCAACACCGATTACTTCGTAACCATGCAGCCCGAGGATGTAGGCGAGTTGGCGGACGCCTTCTGCGTTGCTGCGCTTCGTAAGTCCGACAAAAAGTCTGCTGCCGATGCGCAGGACGTCGCCACCCTCGAGGGTGCCGGGAAGCGTGACGCGCTCGAGTTTGCGAAATTTGGAAATGGCTTGCGCTAGCGAAATGGCTTCCGGGCGACGTGATTTGGTGCCGAGCGGAAAAATGACGGCTAGCTCATCGAGGACGATGGCGGGGTCCTCGACGAACATGGAATCGGGGAGATCGGGCTCGGCAGGGAGCGAAACGACGCGAGCGCCGAGTTTTTCGAGGAGGTTTTCATACCCGCGATGTTGCGCGCTGGCGATTTGTAGATCGATCGGCTGGCGGGGAATGAAGCTCAGTTCGCAATTTACGATGGCGGGACTGACGGCGCGCGTGATGGCTGTGAGCATAGAGGAAGAGCGAGTTTACACGAGAACCTTGCGAATGATTGAAGCTCGCGTGCGAAGAAGATAGACTCGGCGCGCAGGGAATCGGCGAGGGGGAATTGCATGGGTGTCTTGCAGAGAGTGAGGAGCGGCATAGCCGCGAGTGCATTGGTGCTGGGCACGTACAGCGCTCCGCCGGCGAGCCGTGCACAGGATAAGGCTACCGCGGCGGTGGACGAGGTGTTTGCGGACTTTACGAAAGCGGGTTCGCCGGGATGCGCGGTGGCGGTCTACAGAAATGGCAGGATCATCTACACAAAAGGCTATGGTCTGGCGAATATCGAAGAAGATGTAGCGCTCACATCGGAATCGGTATTCGACATTGGCTCGACTTCGAAACAGTTTACGGCTACGAGCATTCTGCTGCTGGAAAAACAGGGGAAACTCTCCGTCAACGACGACGTCCGGAAATACTTTCCGGAGTTGCCGGATTACGGATCGAAGATCACCATCCTGCATCTTCTAAATCACACGAGCGGGCTGCGCGATTACCTGACGCTGATGGATCTCGCGGGCATCAACACAGACAGCGTGACGACGGACGAGGATGCGCTGCAAATCATCACGCGACAGAAAGCGCTGAATTTTGTGCCGGGGAGCGACTGGCTCTATAGCAACACGGGTTATTTTCTGCTGTCCATCATCGTGAAACGCGTGAGTAGCAAGACGCTTCGCGAGTTCGCAGCGGAGAACATATTTTCTCCTCTGGGGATGACGCATACGCAGTACCGCAACGACCACACCGCTCTGATCCCCGAGCGCGCGATGGCCTACGATCCAAAAGAAAGGAAGGATGGTTACACGCTGAACGTTTCGTACTTCGAGCAGACAGGAGATGGCGCAGTGCACACCTCGGTCCAAGACCTGCTGAAATGGGATGAGAATTTTTACAGCGGGCAAGTGGGCGGAAAAGATTTTCTGGCGGAGCTTCAAGAGCCGGGCAAGCTGAACAGCGGCAAAGTGCTCGACTATGCAAAAGGATTGCACATTGCCGATTACCGCGGATTGCACACAGTGAGCCATGGCGGCTCGTGGGGCGGATACCGGGCGGAACTTTTGCGTTTCCCGGAACAACACTTTTCCGTGGCGTGCTTGTGTAACCGCGGAGACGCGAATCCAACGAAACGCGCGGTCCAAGTCGCGGACATTTATCTGGGCAGCATGATGAAACCCAAAGAAGAAAAGAAAGCGGCTGAGCGAGAAGCGGGAGAGAAGAAAGAGATCCCGCTGACCGCGGAACAGCTTCGACGCTACACGGGTGACTATTGGAGCAGCGAACTGGGCGTGACCTATCGCATGGGAATCGTCGACGGCAAGCTAAGGGTTGTGGCGATGCTGGATGGCGGCGGATTTATGCATACGAACGCTCTGCCTCCGGAGGGGTTTGCAGCGACGGGTCCGGATGAGTTCAGTTTGACCAAGATGAGGATCACGATTCACTTCGAGAAAGATTCCAATCAGGCGATCAGCGGATTCAAGCTGGATGCGGGAAGGACGCTGGGCATGATTTTTACGCGCCGAGATGGCACAGAGAAGTAGGAGGCTTAAATGGAAGCAGCTGCGGGAATGGGTTGGACCAGGCGGGTGGCGGCGATTCTCGTGATACTTCTGGGAGGGGCCGCGCTGTGGTGGCTGGGCGGCAGCGGAGCGGATGTCCCGGCAGGCAAAGCTGGCCCGTCAGCAACGATGGTGTCTGGGCAGAGGCAACCTGGCGCCAGCGATCCACGGCTCGCGGGCGCGCACCGCTTCGAAGATGGCGGTTGGATCTACGTGCATCTCGAAGGCGATCCGGCAACGGTAGGTTTTCAGCACGGCTATTTGTTGGCAGCTGATATAGAAGATGCCTTCGCAGCCGTCAGCGCTGGAATGATGCATGAGACGCAGCGCGACTGGGCGTTCTTCCGCAAGGCCGCACATGAAATGCTGTGGCCTAAGATTGACGCCGAGTACCAGCAGGAGTTGCAGGGAATTGTGGAAGGCCTGCATGCCCAGACAAACTCAAAGCTGGATGTGGATGACATCGTGGCGATGAACGCGTTTGAAGAGCTGCCGGATTACTATGTGCCTTGGCTCAACAAGCAACAGAAGATGGCGCATGCGCCGAATTTGAAGAGCCCCGGAAATTGCAGCGCGTTTGTGGCGACCGGGAGCTGGACAAGAGAAGGAAAGATCGTCATGGCGCATAACAACTGGACAAGTTATGCGAACGGGGAGCGCTGGCGCATCGTTTTTGACATCGCCCCGAAAACCGGCCACCGGATTTTGATGGATGGATTTCCGGGGGTGATAGCGAGCGACGACGACTTCGGGATCAATAGCGACGGTTTGATGGTGACGGAGACAACGATCACGCAGTTTGAGGGCTGGGATCCGAACGGGAAGGCCGAATTTGTGCGCGCCAGGAAGGCTCTGCAATACGCGGGTTCGATCGACGAGTACACGTCGATCATGCTGGACGGCAACAACGGTGGTTACGCTAACGACTGGCTTCTGGGCGACAGCAAAACCGGCGAGATCGCGCAGCTCGAGCTGGGGCTGAAGGCTTACAAGCTGTGGCGAACGAAAGATGGCGCGTTCGCGGGATCGAACTGGGCGCGCGATTCGAAAGTGATCAAAGAGGATGCGCCGCAATTCGAACCGGGCAATCTTGAGATATCGCCCAACGCGCGGCGCGTGCGATGGGATGCGCTGCTGAAAGAGAACAAGGGCAAGATCGACGTGAATCTGGCCGAGAAAATGCTCGGCGATCACGTCGATAGTTATCACCAGAAACCGGAGAAGAACGAGCGAACGCTATGCGGACACGTGGATTCTTCGCCGCGCGGCGTAGATGTGTGGGGATGGACGCCGTATTTTCCCGGCGGAGCCGTGCAAGCCAAGGCGACGGACTCCAGTATGACGAAAGAGATGAAAATGGTGGCGCGGGTGGGACATCCGTGCGGAGAAGACTTTTTAGCAAAACCGTTTCTTGCCTCGCATCCAGAATATGCTTGGCAGCAGCCATACTTACGCGATATGAAGGCGGGACCCTGGACGGAGTTTCATTCCGGGGAAACGACAGTCTCGCAGAAGCAATAGTAGGCAAGCCGAAGCCATGCAGCCCGAATCAGAGTCCGGCGCAGGATATTCCGGAGATAAGCTCGGAGTTCCTCACTACGGCCAGCGTGTGGCTTGCGCGAAGTGACCGATCAATAGAGTCGTGATCGTAATGCCGGCGCCGAGCAGCATGCCGGCAAGGATGAGG
The DNA here is from genome assembly GCA_036521695.1 of Candidatus Acidiferrum sp. GTDB lineage: Bacteria > Acidobacteriota > Terriglobia > Acidiferrales > UBA7541 > Acidiferrum. The sequence continues at coordinate 7,256 of DATDHE010000541.1, forward strand.
CCGACGACGCTGAGAGGTATCCAGAACCCGGAACGTGCGGCTGCGGGTTCCTTGGCGAGAACCGCAGCGGCGATGATTGGAGCGTTTTCAGGTACGGCCTCTGGCGCGAGCGGCGCGCCGGGAACATCGGAGGCTTCCGAGGGCACCACGAGACAGTACCCTTTGCGAGGAATCGTCTCAATGTAAAGAGGTTTTTCCGTGGAATCACCCAGTGCCTGACGGAGCTTGTTTACCGTTGTGTTGACGTTGGCATCGTAATTTACGTGCGTATCGGCAGGCCAGAGGCGTCGCCGCAATTCCTCGCGGGTTACGACGTCGCCGGGCTTGTCCAGGAGCGCCACTAGGACTTGATACACCTTTCCCTGCAGCTTGAGTCGCGAGCCATTCTTGGTTACTTCTTGCCGGTGCTGATCGACCTGAAACGGACCAAAACGCATAAAACGCGGGCCTAAATAAGGCGCGAAGTTTGATCGTTCGTCCATCCCGGTATCCAGAGTTGAGATAACGTTTGGAGTCATACACCCCATCCTATATAGACATTAGACGCACAAAACGCCTGGGTGTTTAGTGGAGAATACGAAATTCCAATGAAGAAGTTTCCTTTTTCTCGTGATAGCAAGTTCGCGCAACAAAAAACAGACGGAAGTGACTTTCCGAAGGCTTGGGCAGTTCGGCTAGGAATCTATTCTTAATATAGTCATAAGCTTTGCATAAATGTTGACCGAATATGAACAGTTGTCCGTTATTGGGACAGGCCTGTTGTCCGAACACGATCCCAGGAAGCCTAAATACAATTTCTTTAATTTGGTCCCACGGCCGCTTGTTTTCCTTTGTTGGGGGAGCTGCAATCGCCTGCGAGCGACCTGCGCTGAGGGCACCTCGGCTGAAAACTCGCAGGCTATTTAATTTCCTGCGCTTGCTGCACCCGGTGGCAAAGTCATGATTTCGACGCTTGACGGGAATTGCTTCGAACGATAAACGTGCTGCGTGACTCTCTGGTAGTCGGAATCTCTCGCTTCGAAAATATTGGGAATAAATTTCTGCGGATTACGATCATACAGAGGGAACCAACTGCTCTGCACTTGCACCATGATACGGTGGCCTTTCTTGAAAACGTGGTCCGCAGTATGGAGATCGATCGTGAAAGGCGTGGCTTCGCCGGGCTTGAGCGGCTCCGGTTTCTCGAAAGAATTGTGGTAGCGGCCACGGAAGATTTCATCGGAAATCATGAGTTCGTAGCCTGAGAGTTTCCAGTCGTCAGGATATTTTTGCGGATAAACGTCAATCAATTTAACGATCCAATCACTGTCGCTGCCGGTTGTGGAAGCAAATAATTTGGCGGTGACCTGGCCCGCGAGCCTAAGGTCTTCAGATAGATCTTCGGTTTGCCAGGTCAACACATCGGGGCGGTCATCGACGAAGCGCTGGTCCTGCACAAGCCAGGTGTACCAACTGCCTGGATGGTCCTCAGGATAGGTCATGTCGATGGGGCGATGACGATACGGCACGGGATGCGCCGGATCGCTTACGTAGCTGTCGGAGGCGTCAGCGGAATCGGTTTGCGGAGCATCGAAAGAAAGTTTTCCATCCTCGCGGAAATAGAGGTTCTTGGTTTGTGCCTCGCGTGGAGGCCAGGAATCGAAATGAACCCAGTTGTCGCTCCCGGTTTGGAAAAGCAGCGCTTCCTTGAGCGGCAGAGCGCCTTTGTCCTTGAGCCAGTATTCAAACCAGGGAACTTCAATCTTCTGGCGGAAGTAAACAGAGGTGTCGCTGCCAAAAGGAATCTCGCCAAGGGACTTGCCTGAGCCGCCGCCCCATCCACCGTGATTCCACGGTCCGGCGACGAGATAATTGAGATGCTTCGAGTCGGATTTCTCCAGGCGCGCGTACGTCGCCATCGGCCCGTAGAAGTCTTCCTGGTCCCACCAGCCGGCGACGTTGAGATTCGGGACGGTGGGTTCTTTCAAGCCGTAAGAAACCGCAAGGCGTTTCCAAAAATCGTCGTAACTTGCGTGGGCGACGAATTCATTCCAGGTCGGCAATTTGCCATGGAAATACTTTGCGTTCGCGTTAGAGAGCGCGCCTAGCCGGAGATAAAAGTCGTACACATCGAAGCGGTCGAAGGAAAAGCTGAAATTCTCGTTCGAGGATTCCAGGAGCGCGGTGTATTCGAAGGCGTAGCTTAGGCGAAAGGCGCCATTGTGGAAGAAATCGTCGCCGAGCCAGGTATCTCCCATGCAAGCCTGTTCGGAAACGGCCTTCAATGAGGGATGCGGGTTAATCATTCCCATGGTGACAAGAAAGCCGTCATAAGAAATGCCGTCGAGACCGACGCGGCCGTTGTTGTTCGGGACATTTTTCACTAGCCAGTCGATCGTGTCGTAAGTGTCGGTGCTTTCGTCCACTCCTTTGAGATCGCTCGGATCATGCAGCGGGCGGAGCATGACAAATTTCCCCTCGGAGCCGTAGCGCCCACGAATATCCTGAAATGCGAAAATGTAGCCCTCTGAAACCATGTCCGAGTACCGATAAATCATGCCGCTGATGCCTTTGTCCGAGTTGGCAATTCCGTAAGGAGTCCGATTCATGAGGATCGGGAGCGGCGTTGTAGTGTTTTTTGGCGTGTAGAACTCCGTGTGCAGTTTGATACCGTCACGCATGGGAATCATCACCTCTGTCTTGTTAAACAGTGTCGAAAAGTCAGGACGTTGGCGTTGTGGAGCGGCTCCAAAGCGCGGCACGAGGATAAGACCCGCTATGGCAAATAAAACGAGCGCGCTGGCTGTCTTGCGGACGGAACGCATGGAAACTCCCCCTGCAGTGACGCGGATGATCAGTATTTTTTCGGCGAAGTCGAGAATATCACAAGAGATTGAGCGCGCCATTCCCGCCAGCAGGAACGTCCCTTGCCGGAATGGCATTCGCGGATGAAAAAACGTCAGTTTCCCGCCGTTGCCGGCGCAAGCGAGAGCACGACTCCCGAAGGATATTCCTTCGAACGGTAGATACGCTGAGTCGCTTTCTGATAATCAGACTCTCTCGCTTCAAAGATATTGGGGACAAATTTCTGCGGATTGCGGTCGATGATGGGGAACCAAGTGCTCTGCACTTGCACCATGATGCGATGCCCCTTCTTGAAAACATGATTTGCGGTGTGCAGATCAATCGTGAATGGCGTTATCGCGTCTGGCGTGATGGGTTCCGGTTTTTCAAATGACTTGCGGAAACGCCCACGGAATACTTCATCAGCAATCATCAATTCGTAGCCGGAGAGTTTCCAGTCGTCGGGATATTTTTCCGGGTAGACGTCGATCAGTTTGACGATCCAGTCGGAGTCGCTTCCCGTCGTGGAGGCAAAGAGTTTTGCGGTCACACTGCCGGTCACGGTCATATCCTCTGTGAGTTCCTCGGTTTGCCAGGTCAGCACGTCCGGGCGATTGTCCACGAACCGTTGGTCCTCGACGAGCCAGGTGGGCCATCCGCCGGGATGATCGTCGGGATAAGTCATGTCAATTGGACGATGGCGATAGGGAACGGGATGAGCGGGGTCGCTGACATAGCTATCGAATGATTGCGGGGTGGCCACTTGCGGCGCGTCGAAAGACAGCTTGCCGTCTTCGCGGAAGTAAATTTCTCGCGTGGCCGCATCGTGCGGAGGCCAAGAATCAAACTGCACCCATTTGTTGCTTCCAGTTTGGAAAAGCAGCGCCTCCTGGAGCGGCAGACTGCCCTTGTTCTTTAGCCAGTAGGCGAACCAGGGCGCTTCAATCTTTTGTCGGAAGTAGAGCGATGTGTCACTGCCGAAGGGAATCGCCCCAAGGGATTTGCCGGAGCTGCGGGCCCAGCCGCCGTGATTCCACGGTCCTGCGACGAGATAATTCAGGTGATCCCGATCATTTTTCTCAAGAAGTTCGTAAATCTTCATGGGCCCGTAGGCGTCTTCCTGATCCCACCAACCGGCCACATTGAGATCTGGCACTTTTGGTTTCGTCAGGATGTAAGCCATGGCCTCTTGTTTCCAGAAAGCGTCGTAATTCGGATGCGTGACGAAGTCTTTCCATGTTGGTAGCGTCCCGTGAACGTAATTTTTGTCGGCATTCGAAAGCGCGCCCAGGCGCAAATACCATTCATAAGTGTCAAACTGGTCGAATTTAAATGCAAAATTCGTCTTCCCAGTCTCCATCATGGTGGAGTATTCGAAGCCGTAGCTCAGACGGAACGCGCCATTGTGATGAAAATCGTCGCCGAGAAACATGTCGGCGGGGGAAGCTTGCTCGGAAACGGCTTTGAGCGCGGGATGCGGTTCGAGCATTCCCATCACCGTGAGCCAGCCACCGTACGAGATGCCGACAAGACCTGCGCGGCCGTTATTGTGCGGGACGTTTTTTACCAGCCAGTCGATGGTGTCGTAGGTGTCCGTGCCCTCGTCGATGGCTTTGGGATCTTTCGGATCACGCACCGGGCGCTGCATGACAAAAGTTCCTTCGGAACCATAGCGGCCGCGAATATCCTGAAAAACAAAAATATAATCGTCGGGAATCATCTCGGCGTAGCGTCCGAGGATGCGGCTGTAACCTTTATCATCGTCGTGTATTCCGTATGGAGTCCGCTCGATGACCATGGGAAGCGGCTCGGAGGAATTTTTAGGAGTGTAGATTTCCGTGTGCAGCTTGACGCCGTCGCGCGCCGCGATCATGACGTCCGTCTTGTTGAAGAGCAGCGAATAGTCGGGCGAATTGGGTGCTTGAGCCCGGCCAGTAAGCGCAAAAAGCAGCAGGATGGCTATAACTCGCAGATAGATTCTGCCGTTCCACAACAAACGCGCGAATCGCATCAGAATTTCCTCCAACAACTCCACCTTAGAATCACGCGACCTGACCTGGCTGAGGATAGTACACGAAACGCGCGGAGAAACGGATGTTTCAATTTCTCTCTGGCGCCGCACGCAGGCTTTGAGAAAGCGAGAGCTAAGATTGACTGTCCCACATGGGGCCGGTCTGCTAAACTATAGGTTGCTCGACCACACCTGAGAACAGAGGAGATTCGTCCGGGCTGCTGGTTGTTTCAGCAGCTATTTTTGTCTTTGCAATGACTGCCGCTGAGTAGTCCCGAGACCGACGTAGAAATCATGAGCCAAAATATTCGTAATATCGCCATTATCGCGCACGTAGATCACGGCAAAACGACTTTGGTCGACGCCATGCTGCGGCAGAGCGGAATTTTCCGCGCCAACGAAGCGCTTGTCGAGCGCGTGATGGATTCCAACGACCTTGAACGCGAGCGCGGGATTACCATTCTCGCGAAAAACACGGCGCTTTTTTTCCACGACACGAAGATCAACATCGTCGATACCCCGGGCCACAGCGATTTTGGCGGCGAAGTCGAGCGCGCACTGCGGATGGTCGATGGAGTTGTGGTGCTGGTGGATGCCAGCGAAGGGCCGCTGCCGCAAACGCGCTATGTCCTTCAGAAAGCACTCGCGGCGAAGCTACCGCCTGTGATTGTGCTGAACAAGATCGACCGCACGGATGCGCGCGCGAAAGAAGTGCTCGACGAAATCTACGACCTGTTTATCGACCTGGATGCCACCGAAGACCAACTCGACTTCCCCGTGGTTTACACGAATGCACGCGAAGGCATCGCGCACCGGCAGATCGGGGACAACTCACAGGATCTTCTCCCGCTGTTTGAAACCATTGTGAAAAGCATTCCTGCGCCGCCGGGCGACCCGGACGGCGTGTTGCAAATTCAGGTCATGAATTTGGACTATAGCGATTTTCTCGGGCGCATCGCCATC
>DATDHE010000542.1:0-3488 GCA_036521695.1 Candidatus Acidiferrum sp.
CTTTGCCGGTGGGAGAGAAGCGGTACCACGAGTGAGGAATTTGGGCCGTTCGGCGAAGAGCTAATAAGACAGAAGGCCCGATCTATTCCTGGCCGTACGCCCGAGACGCGGGCTGCTTGGAATTCTGCGGCGTTCTGTTGGACAATCATCATTGTGTACCGAGCATGAATCCTGTTGACCCCAGAGCACTCCGAAGAAAAGACGACGACGCGGGGGCACGCGAGAGGCTCGTCGCGCTGCGATTGGCCTTGCTGCGTGTTCACAAGACATTGCTGGATATGGAGCGGCGCGAGTACGAACGCGCCAACGGCAAAGTCACGGTGGGCGAACTTTTCCGGCTGGTCATTGACCACCAACAATTTGGGTGGCTTCACAACATTTCGGAATTTGTCGTTCGCCTCGACGAGACTCTGGCGGGTGAAAATCCCGTTACGCCTGAGGACGTTCGCACGGCCATCTCCCTGGCCCGCAAAATGTTTGCTCCGTCAGAATCGGGGGACGCCTTTCAGAAAAAATACTTCGACGCCATTCAGTTGGACCCCGCCGTGGTGATTGACCACGCGGAACTCGCGCGGCTCTTTAACAACGAACCGCCGGATGTAAGTTCGTAGTAAGCCGTGGAACCCACTCCATTTAGAGTTCGCCGCCTCACTCGAAGGGAACTTCCTTCCGACACTCTGGAGCTCGCGCGTTTTCTGATTGGAAAGGTCGTGGTGCACGATTTGCCGGAGGGGCGGCTTAGCGGCCGAATCGTGGAAGCGGAAGGCTATCCTCCGGGCGATCCCGCAGGGCATCATTTTCGCGGCCCAACACCTCGCAACCGCTCGCTATTTCTGCGGCCTGGGCACGTCTACGTTTATTTCAACTATGGAATGCATTTTATGCTGAATATCTCGAGCGAACCGGCGGGCGTTGGTGGCGGGGTTCTGATTCGGGCGCTCGAACCTCTGGAAGGAATCAAACTGATGCAACGCCACCGAAAGAACATTGCGCTTCGCGACCTCGCACGCGGCCCTGGGCGACTTGCCGCGGCGCTGCGGATCGACCGGCGCCTTGATGGCCTCGACGTATTTTCGAGGGGGGCTCTGTGGCTCGGCGTATTGGTGCCGTCGAAGGCAGCTCAGCAGAATGCCACTCAGGAGATCACCGTCGGGACTACCATTCGCATCGGGATAACACGCGCGGCCGACCAGTTGTTCCGATTTTACGAGTCCGACAGTCCCTTTGTGAGTGGCCCCAAGCGGCTGCTGTGTTCCTCGTCCGCCCCGCCAAAGGCGATGCACTGACGGCTAGACGGTATTGCGTTTGGGGTGTTTTTGAGTTTTGCCGAAGATCTCTCGACGGCAATGGCCTAGTCGCCGCAGGCGTATTCGGCTTGGGCATTCATAGGCAGGAATTCTTCTCTGCGGTTTGGCTTCACGGGTTTGGATGAGCGGACACTTGTCATGGCCGGGGCTGCACGGCGCTGTTTCTGCCGAAAACGGTCGCGGAGATCTTCGCGAAGTCTTCTGTGCGCCCGGAAAAGCCGCAGGCGCACGGCCACAGTAGAGATTCCCAGGCGCGCAGCCACTTCTTGCGTTGAATACTGCAGAACATCGCGCAGCAGGCAGATCTGACGCAGGTCGGGTGCGAGGCGCGCGATGGCGCCGGCGATCAGCACGCGTTGCTCGCGGCGGGCATAGTTTTCTTCCGGATTGTCGGTTCGCGCGGCCAGGCGGCTGCCGAGCGTCTCCTCCGGCGTGATCCCGGGTTCCTCGAGCGAGATGTACTTCCCTTCGCGGCGCTGCCGGATTAAGTCGATCGAAGCGTTGGTGGTGATGCGCGAAACCCAGGCATGGAGATCGTCCTTGCCCTCAACTTGCTGGCCAGCAAACTGGTTGAGGCGGGAAAACGCCTTCAGCAGGGCTTCCTGGCGGGCGTCTTCGGCGTCGGCGGCATTACCGGTCAGGCGCAATGCACGGCGGTAAAGACCCGGCCCGTACGGTAAGACCATTTCGGCAAAGGCCTCTCCATCACCTAGCCGCGCATCCGCTAGAACCTTGCGCTTGGCGGCGCGGACCTTCTCGGTGGTTTCCGGCTCAAAGCTGTAGGCGTCTAAGACTACGCTTGCGGCGCTCATATCGCGGAGCAGAGTCGCATCCGGAGAGCCACGCACGCTTCCTTGTAAACAACTGAAAACAATATAGTAAGCTAGATTTTAAGCGAACTAGAGATGAGTAGCACCGTCCGTTTGTGGGACGCCGCGTCGCGTTTCCGGTCACAAGGGACACTTGAGACCAAACGACAGCCGCTCTCTGGACGGCATGGGGAAGCCAGACTGGGCGCACACGGCGGATTTCCTGGGTAAGGGGCAGCGATGGATGGCAAGACTCTCAGTTCGAACCATTAGAACTAATCCTTTGCGTCTGAGCCCGACTGACTTAGACTTCCGGCAACTTTTGGAGGTTCCCATCATGCAAACGACACGCAGAACATTTCTTGGAGCTGTGGGTGCGGCAGCGGCACTCGGGGTGGTTGGAGAGGCGGCCATTCCGGAGGCGCACGGCAGCATTCCGACCGCCCGTCGTGTTCCGCCGGCGGTCACGGAAAGACAATTGTTTTGGGTGGCCGCTTCGACGCCTTGCGACAAGAGCTTGAACTTCGATCCGGAGCTTTACAAGGACGTCCTAGCTTACCTGAAAGAAAAAGGGGCGGACGGCGTCGTAGTGCTCGGCACCACCGGAGAGTTCCCTTCGTTTTCGGTGGAGGAGCGCAAGAAAATTGCTGAGACCGCTTTCAAACACAGGAACGGTTTGAACATTATCGTGTCGCCGGGGACTTCGAATTTTCCCGAGACGCTGGAACTATCGAAACACGCGCAGGAAAACGGCGCGGATGGCTTGCTGATTGTGCCCCCCTTCTACTACAAGCATCCAAGAGTGGAAGGGCTCACCCGATATTTTTCGTTGGTTTTTGAAAACGTAACGATTCCCATCAACCTGTACCACATTCCATTTGCAACCGGCGTTCCCATTTCGCTCGAGTTGATGCACAGCCTGGAGAAGTACCCGAATCTCGCAGGAATCAAGGATTCGAGTTCGGATGAAGAGGAGTATCACAAATTTGTCGCGGAATTCCCCAAGCTCAACATGCGGACGGGTACAACGCATAACCTGAAATATGCGCTGGACAATGGAATGGGCGCGATCCTTGCGGAAGGCAACAATTTCACGGCGCTGATTGCGGCGGTTTTTGCTTCAAAACGGGCTGGCAAAGATTTCACCGAACCGCTGGCGAAATTGCAGACGGCGCTGAAACTTTTGCGCGCAGGCGGAGTCGATGAATACGGGCCGATGAAGTATGCCCTCAGCCTGCAAATGGGAACACGCCAGTTTTATCAGCGACCGCCCAACTCCGATGTCACTGAGGAACAGAAGGCAAAGATCAAGGAAGCCTTGGAAGAGATCAAGAAAATGGGATGAGTGTTCGGCAAAGCACAGATTGAGATG
>DATDHE010000543.1:0-12915 GCA_036521695.1 Candidatus Acidiferrum sp.
TGTTTTCGTTATACCCAGGCCCAAAACAATTTCCGCAACCGGCAATCGGTTCCACATTCCACTTACCGTGATCCATGACGAACGAAGTCCAAAAGTTCAACGATCCTCAATCTCCTCAGTTCGAATTTCTCATCCCCCGGAAAGCCCCACAAGCTCATCTCTTGTCATCGGATTTGTGCTCGCAGGGCGCAAAGCCACCGCTCTTTTTCAGTGCAATGAGAAGGCGAATCCGTTTCCGGGATTCCTTGAGGTTAATCAAAATGAAAGCACCCCTTTCTTCTCTTCTCTCATTCTCGCGTACCAGAGCGCACCCATTTACCTCCCAATCTGTATTCTTCTCCGAACGCTTTTCTACAGTTGTCGGAATGAAATCAATCAGCGTCCAAGTGTGGGACGCATCCTGAAGGTACTTGTCGCGAGTCATCGTTGGCTGCCCCATTAGATCATAGATTTTGTCCCACTGGCGCTCCTGGTAAAGTTTCACGATTCGATCCACAGCCGCCTCTACCTCGGTGCGGGCACCCGTTGGCACTCCTTCGAACGGATCGTGAGTGGAGGTCTGGTCCAAATGTGAATCGAGAGTGTTTACAGGCTGCCAAAATGAGAGGAATAGTCCTAAGAACAAAAATACGAACATAAGCACCTCGATCACAATGCTAAATGTAACCCTAATTGCGGGCAGCAAAGAAACAAGTCAGGTCAGAGACTACGCATTCGCGGTCCAAGCAGACGAACGATTTCGCGGTGTTCCGACCAGATGGTCGTTTTGGTTGGTTGTGAACGATATGGACGACCATGTCAAGAAAGAGGTCCGTCAGAGAGATAAGCCAGATGGCCTGCTTTTTGAATCGGACGACCTTAGCTTGCCGTTAAAAATCTGGGCAAAATAATCTCAAAGAACGAAACCGGCTTCCGCTAGAGTTTGGCGAGGTATTGCAGTTCGACGAAATCAATCCTCCGTTCGCCTGACTCAAATTTAGAAACAAAAGACTGCGGTTTGGACAGCTTGCGAGCAACCTGGGTTTGCGTTAGACCGGCATCGATCCGAGCCTGCTTCAAGCAGTCGGTAGTGCCTGCGGTATTCCCCACTCTTCAGAAGCCCACCCTGCGGAAGTACTAATAGGGCTTTTTACAATTCCGCGAGCCTGTATTCCAAAACAGGATATTGCCAATCTTGCGAATCGCCTCCTATAATCGAGCAACCTCGCGGGATCGGCGGCCGGTCCGTGCTACAGACGGTGTTCGAGGAGGTACAAAGTGCCTATATTTTGCTCAGCGTGCGGTCAACCCATAGCCACCGGGGCACGATTTTGTGGCCAATGCTAAGCGCACAACCGCCGGGCTTATGACCGAAGACGATCGTGCAAAGGAAATTGCATTGGCGGAGTACAAAGAAGTAGTGACTCAGTTTCGCACACTCACCGATATCCGCTTCAAGCTTCTAACGTACCTTCCTCTGGGTACGGTAGCCGCCGCAGTCTTCGTGCCGCCGACAAACGATCTCGTGAAACAACCGGCGATTCCGGCTTTCGCTTTTGTAGTGACCCTATGCATAGCGACCTACAACAAGCGAAACGATCAGCACTACGACGAGCTTGTCTCGCGCGCGGCGGAGTTGGAAAGAGAACTTCAGATTGAGCACGGGAGCTTTTCGAATCGACCAAAGCCATGGCTCAAATATGGTTTCGTACCAGTCGAACATCGGTGGCCGATCGGTTTGATCTATGCGGCGGCCGCGAGCCTTTGGGCATACCTTTTCGCCGCTGCATTAGTCAAAGACCAACCGGGGCTGATGTTTCTGAAGTTTACCGCGCCCGCCGTGGTGATTGCGTGCTGGCAAGGATTGCGCTGGATGGAGAGCGCTCGCCGCAAGAAGCAGCGAGCGGCCGTCAAGTGTTTGATGGGGCAGCTACTCGGGTCGAGTAACGACGATTCGCAAGGCAAACTTGTGCAGACGATAGCGGCGCAGCCGGTATTGGGCATTGACAAGGATGTGGCAAAGCGGCGCGTTGCCTACCACTGGAAGGGATACGAGCAGAAACGGGACTCTCGCGCCGCCAGCGTTCTCCTCAGCGCGGTAATTGATTTGCCAGCCCGATGGATTGAGGATATATGGAGCGGCCGCCGGTAGCCCGCTCGCAGCGCCTCCAGGAGCTGTCCTTCGCCAAAACTCCGCACGAGGCGATCCTCATCCATGTAACATGTTACACGGCGTCTTTGTATGTTATTGATTTCACATGCGCTCCTAATTTTGGCGAGGCAGTGTGTCCAGGGAAGGTAGGCCTGTTTAGTAGGAGTAAGACCTACAGGGGCCCCTGCTTCGGGGTGAAGGCAGCATAGCATGGCGCGGGCTGACCGATGCGACATGGCATTCCGGCAGGGTGGTAGGGATAGCACGGTGACAGGGACATGTTGAGCAACTGGAGAAGCCATCCTCGCCCCGTCATGAAAGTGCGGGAGCAAGGAAGCCGTATAACTGGCGAACCCAGGAAAACTGTCAATTCCGGCTGAAAATTCCCCATTGTACCGGTCGAAAATTCCCCACCCCTGACCTTCATCGAAGGGCCTCCTTGGCCTCGGACGGAGTGGAGCCCAGCGCCGTCTTTTGGCGTTTTTTGGGCGGAACGGAGTCCGAGGCCTAGGAACGAGCCGCGGCCTCCGCCGCTTCCTGTCCGCGCAGTGGCACCAAGCCGGCCTTGCGGCGATCCTTCAGGCGGTAGCTCTCACCGCGAATGTTGACGGTCGTCGAGTGATGCAGCAGCCGGTCCAGGATCGCTGTGGCGATGATCGATGCACGGCGCCGGCGCGACGGTATTAGTGAACATCATGCGGATTCCGTGCTTCGGCCGCAGAATGACCATCGGACGAGCCTCGATCATTTGGCCCGGAGCCAACTGAAAATCGTATTTTCTGAGCACATCGCTCAAAATCATGAGGATCTGCAGCATCGCGTAATTTCCACCGATACAGCCTCGTGGTCCTCCCCCGAAGGGAAGGAAGGTGAAGGGCGTGCGGAACTTCTCGTTCGCTTTGGTGAAACGCTGTGTATCGAAATTCTCCGGGTCCCGCCAGTAGCGCGGAGCATGGTGCGCACCGTACACATACACAATGATCGTTGATCCGCGGGGTATGGCGAGGTCGCCTACGCGGTCGTCCGCGAGAGCCATGCGGTCGATCATCCAAAACGGCGGGTAGAGGCGGAGCCCCTCCTGAATGACCTGAGTCGTAAATCCGAATTTTGGAACGTCGGTGTAGCTCAGAGGCGCTTCGCCGAGCACGGAATCAAATTCCTGCCTCACCTTTTCGAGACAATCCGGACGCGAGCTCAAAAGATAAAAAAGCCACGATAACGCATTCGATGATGTTTCATGGCCGGCGACCAGAAGTTGCATACTTTCGCTCAGGATGAGCTTATCGCTCATGCCTTCACCATCGCTGTAACGCGCATCCATCAAAGTCTGCAACAGGTCGTGACCGGGCGGTTCGATGCGGCGCTTAGTGATGTATTCGAGCAGAACGGAGTCCGCGCGGGTTCGCATGTCTTCGTGCCTGCGCAGTTCCCCCGAAACGGCGAACCAGGGATTCAGATAGGGCTGAAGGGTTTGCCGAACAATGAACTCCTGAACGGTGCAGATGGTATGGCTGACAAGATCGATGTCTTCGTCCTTCAAGCGTGCGCCAAATAGCGATCGAGCGACCATCGCGAAGGTAATTTTCATCAGCTGGGGGTAGATATCGACGGGGCCGCGACGGGCCTGTTTGTCGAAATCGCGCAGCGACTCGGCAAGGGAGTCCTGCATGATTGAGGACAGCGCATCGAGTTGCGTTCGATCGAAGCCTCTCTGGATGAGACGCCGCTGCGTGCGCCAGGCATCTCCGTGGGTCGTGAGAAGACCTTTCCCCAGGAAGTGGCCCATCCGCTTTATTTGAATTTCGGATTTTTGGTAGTTCTCCGCATTGGTCTTTAACACGTGCTGAATGACAGCGGGATCGATCGTAACGATCGCCTCCTTGAGACCACCCAAATAGAACCGGAATGTGTCGCCGAAGATTTCGTTGTACCTGGACAAAACCTGCACGGGGTTGCGGAACATTGCGCGAGAATCCGCAAAGGAGCGAAATCGGGAAACAACGGGGACAGGCGTGAACGAGGTCATACCTAGACGTCCTGATACTTGCTTCGAACCACAGTTAATTTCATGTCACTTGTAGGAAGTCGTAGCGGGGCCATAGGTAAAAAATAAAATGCTCAGAATCAGTTTTCGTTCCCCAGTTGCTTCAAGAGTATCAGATGATGCCAGATTGCCTGAGCCATGGTGGGGTGCTGCCGATAAGAAACCCCAAACTCTTCGGCGGTCTCCTTCACAATCCTGGTCAGCGGAGCATAGTGGGTATGGCACACAAAAGGGCACAGATGGTGGACGATGTGATGGTTGAGCCCGCCAGCGAGCCAACCGACGAGCGGGTTTTCCGTCGCATAATCGGCCGTTGTCGCGAGGATGTGATACACGCCGTTGTCAAACTCACCACGGCCCGTGGGAAAGTAGGTGCTGTCGATGGTGTGCGTCGTCTGGAATACAAGCGTTACGGCTAAACCGACGAACAAATGGACCAGGAGGAACGCCCCGGCGACCAGCAGAGGTGATTTCCCCAGCACCATCACCGGCAAGACAAGCATGTAAGTGAGGTAGAAGGCCTTGCCGGCGATCAGAATGGTATATTCGCGCAGAGAATGATTGGCGCGTTTCAGATAATCGTGGGACGGGAAGAAAAAGCTTTCGAAGTCCCTGAAGAACACATAGTCGAGAGAGAACATTGCATAAAAGAACAGCGCATAGATGTGCTGGAACCGGTGCCACGGCGCGCGGGATTCATAGGGGGTAAAGCGAAAGATGCCGCGTCCCGAAAGCGCATCATCTTCGCCGTGGAGATTGATGCAAGAGTGATGGCCCCGATGATGGAGGATACGCCACATGTACGAGCTGATTCCGCACAAATCGAAGACATAGTTCAGGGTCTTGTTGACGCACGGTCGGGACGAGATGGCGTTGTGATTGCTGTCATGGGCGATGTTCAGCAAAAGGAATGTCTGCGCGAGGCCGCCTAATAGGTAGAGGGCAACAAACTTCCATGAATCGGGCCGCAGGGCATACAGAGCAATCCAGGCGCCCACGAAGACTGCCAGACCCACAGCGATCTTGACCCACATCGTACGGTCCGCTTTGGGGGTAATGTTCTGGTCGGCAAAAAACTTATCCAGACGACGACGTAAGACTTTCGGAAAGGAAGAGGTACCGACGGGTTCGGAAATCGACGCCGCTGAGGATTCCGATGGTACAAGATCCGGAGTCTCCGGACCTTGAGTGATCAACACCTCGGTTTCGAACGTCACCGGCGCCTCCGCGGTCATGCTAATCGGGCCCGACGCGTTCCCTACGCCGCATCCGGGTTGCTGACCCTCAGCAAAATTGGTGCCGACAGCCTCGCAGCACGATTTTAATGCGGGCCCGTAAAGACAATCAAGGACATTCGGAACGGATGATGCCTAGTTGCAGCTTGTGAACAATGGAAGCGAGGACGCATGGCATTGTCCATAACGCTTTGTTAAAATATAATCTTCAATGAGCCATAACGAACCGGGCTTCCTGCAAGGGACCATAGAAGGTCGGCGGAGCTCCGCAATTCCCATTCGCGCTGTGGTGCGCCAAAAAGGAAGACATCCGTTCCCCAGAGCGTCGAGTGACGCTTATGCTGAGAAAAAATTAAGCGAACATTCTCACCGTCGGCCTACATTTCAGGCCTGCACTTTCAAACTCAATCGCCGATCACCTCGCTTGCTGGGGAGAGATGTTTCGTTTACTGGCTTGCGTTCTATTCAACATTGGAGGATCGCTGATTGATGACTGCGTCAATTTTAGACTACCTGGATAGGCTGGCAGATGAGCACCCGGACAAACTTCTATATTCGTACCTCGATCTAAACGGCGATCCGATCGAAAGCTACACCTACGCGTCGTTTCTCCAGCGAGTGGAGGCAATCTCCGGACATTTGTGGAAAGAGGGTCGTTTCGCGGCGGGCAACCGGCTGCTGCTCGCCTACCCGCCGGGTCTCGAAATGATCTGCGCATTCTTTGGCTGCGTGCGCGCCGGATTGATCCCCGTGCCGGTCTATCCCCCCAGTTCGCGTGGCTTCCAGAGCGCCCTATACAAGATGGTCCACATCGCAAAGGATTGCCAGGCGGCTGGGATCTTAACGAGCAGAAACTACCACGCATCCCTCAAGACGAATCTCGCCAGAAGTGGAGTCTCGGCGTGCGGCGTTGACGTAGATTACATTTCCGGTCTTCCGTGGATCGCCACGGAAGATTTCGTGGATGCGATTTCGGGCCGACCGGCCGTCGATCCTTCGGAGATCTTGTTTCTCCAGTACACGTCGGGTTCGACGATGGAGCCCAAGGGCGTGATCGTGACGCACGAAAACATTCTGAATACGTGTCCGCTCGTGATCGACCATCCCGCGCCGGTCGTCGTTTCCTGGCTTCCGCAGTATCACGATATGGGACTGATCGGGTGCTACCTATATCCAGCACTGAAAGGTGGCACGACGTACGGGTTCGCTCCCATGGACTTCATTCAGCGGCCGATCCTGTGGTTCGATGCGATGACGACCTACCACGCCACCGCGACGGCCGCCCCCAACTTCGCCTACGACTATTGCCTGCGCGCCGGGAGGCTTTCCAAGGAAAGTCTGGAGGCTTGTGATCTCAGCGCGCTTCGCGTTTTGATGTGCGCCGCGGAACCCGTAAAGCCGGATACCTACACCCGGTTTCTAGAAGCGTTTCAGTCCTGTGGACTCAAGTCCGAGAGTTTCTATGTAGCCTACGGGTTGGCAGAGAATACTCTGGCGGTTTCACTGGGCGGCCGCAACATCGTTTCCGTCAACAAGCGTGCCCTCGCCCTGGGGATGGCGCGCATGACGACGGAGGTCTCTGAAATCGGCGGGGCCACGCAGATTGTCAGTTGTGGAACGCCGCTCCCGGGTCTCGACGTTAAGATCGTTGATCCGGAAGGGCATTTCGCTCTTAAGCCAGAGCGCACCGGCGAAATTTGGGTCGCCGGAAGCGGTAAGTGCCGAGGTTACTGGAATAATCCCGAATTGACTCTGAAGCAGTTTCGTGCGCGACTTGTGGACGATACTCCCTATGACGACGGCTACCTTCGGACCGGCGACATAGGATTCTTCCACGACGGCGAACTCTACGTCTGCGGCCGCATCAAGGACATGATTATTCTCCGCGGGCAAAACTATTACCCGCACGACCTTGAGAACGTCGTGGAGAAATCATCCGGTCTGATCCGGCACAACTGCGTCGCCGCGTTCCAGATTCAGGAAGACAGCGAACCTGCGCTGGCAATCGTCGCCGAAGTCAAAAATCCCAGGGCACTTCCCGACGCACGAAAGATTGCCGCCGCGGTCCGAAATTATCTCAACGTGGAAGTGGGGGTGATTTCCTTCATCGCGCCTCGTGCGATCCCGAGAACAAGTTCGGGGAAGATTATGCGCCATAAGACCAAGCAGATGTGGCTGCGAGGTCAGTTCACCGTTCTTTCCGACTTTTCGCGGGAGAAGGACGCCGGGAACTCCCCGTCCGATTCCGACATGCATTCCTCTTTCGCCGAATTGAAAGCCAGGTACAGCCTGACAGGTCTGGAATCGTACAACCTCGTCGAAGCCGGCCTGGATTCCCTGGATCTTGTTGTGTTCATGCATGAGCTAAAGGAACTCCTGAAAGATAAAGGCGCCGAAATGCTGGCGAGGCAGGTAGATATTGGTGTCATTCAGCGTGTCAGCGTAGCCGAGCTGTTTGGACTAGCCGAACAGTTGAAGCGCGCTCCCGAAGAGGCACTCGTTCATCTGCGTCATTCCCTTGCGGCTTTCCGTGAAGAGCAGTGCGCCGCTGAGAAACAGATGATGAGCAACGACAGGGAGCTCATCTTCGAGCCTCCGGTGCCTTTGCCCATGCCGGAGATACCGATGCTGAATCAGGTGCTGCTCACGGGCGGGACCGGCTTCATAGGGCCATTCCTCATGAAAAGCTTGCTGGAACAGACACGTGCGAAGATCCATGTTCTCGTCAGGTCTTCCCACGAACAGCAGGGTAGGCAACGACTGAGAGCCGCGATGGAGTCAATGGGACCCTGCGGGGCGGGTCTGATGGAGATGTTCGAAGCCCGGGTGATCCCCGTCTGCGGGGATCTAGGGCAGCCAAAGCTGGGCCTGACGCAAGACGTGTGGAATTTCCTCGCGAGTGAAATCGACACGGTGTTCCACAACGGTGCAACGGTGAACTACCTGTTCAACTACGACCTGATGCGTGACGCGAACGTGCTGGGAACCAATGAGGTCGTAAGATTGGCGTTCGAGGGAAGGCCCAAAGAGTTCAATTATGTCTCGACTACCTTCGTGTTTGGCTGGGCGGTCAAATCAGTCCTGCATGAGACCGACCTGAACGAGAATATGGAGCTGCTCGATTTTGGGTACAGCCAATCGAAATGGGTAGCGGAACAGGTGGTTGTCGACGCACGCAACCGGGGACTTTCCGCGCGGATTTTCCGGCCTGCTCTCGTTAGCCCTTCCGTCACGGGCGGAGGCAACAACTTCGATATCGCCGTTCGCTTAGTTGCCTTCATGGTGAATCACGGCATTGGCGTTGATACTCTCAACCAGGTTAGCTTTGTTCCGGCGGACATCGTGGCGAACAACATCGTTGCAATCTCTAGCACTCCCGGTACAGCGAATAAGACTTATCATGTCACGCGGGACGATTATTCCAACATGATGGACATTACCGGGCTTATTACCAAAGCGACTGGCCGGCAATTCGAAATATTCAGGCTTCCGGAATTCGTTCCCGAGCTGATCCGGAGATGCCGGAAGGAAGATCTTCTCTTTCCGCTGCTGGATTTTTTGGTGGGCTCTGTGGACAACATCTCCGCGATGGAGTTCAAACGCTATGACAGCTCCTGTTATCAAATGGCCCGCGATGCCTCGGTGTGGGGCAAAGCAGATCCCTCTCTGGAAGATACGGTCAACGGCATTCTGAAATTCATGTACCGCAAGGGGATCATTTCGGTCGCGGCTCGTGAGATCAACGCGTTGTCACCGAGCGATCGGCTTCTGGACTGCACAGATGCAATATCCGCTACTGCTTCTTAAACAATAGCTTCTCGGTTACCCGCTGGCCCGTTTCCAACGTGCCTGTAGTGGATAGTGTCATCTGCTGCCCATCCGCGGAAACCACCCACTTATCCTTTTGAGTTATTTGATCGTCTCGTTGATAGATCGCATCCACCGTATTAGGGTCGACGAGTTCAAGCGTCACGGTATCGTTGCGCGAGTTCTTTAGATCGTATCGCTTTCCGTCAAAACGGGCGGTATAGCTGAAGTCACCCAGAAAACGGATCCCACCACTTCCGTCCGCCTCAATTTTGAGCACCAAACCTTGCCGCAAACGGGTCTTGCTGAGATCTTGCGTCCATTCGCCTGCGAAGAGGTCGTTGGCGACCTTCGCACCACCGCTTCGTGTCCACACGGTGATCTTATCGGCGTGACCGCTGGTCGCAGTCGCGGTCGTTAGCTCGTTCCCATCATTTGAAATTTTTTCGCGAACCGTCGCCACAACAGTTCCGTCCTTTTTCTCCTTGACCTCCGCCTGCCTCTTATCGATCCTGCGCAGCTCAATTTGATTGAATGCGAGATTGCCGGGTGCAGACGAATCGTGTCCGTTCCAATTTGCTGTGAAATCGAGATGGGTTTCGCCTGACATGACTACATGCACCCCGCCATGCAGAGGTGTTATGGAGAGCCGGTTCGGAGGATCCAGACTAGACTGCGCAGAGATGAGCGCCCACCAGCCAAGGCGCGGGTCTGCCACTCCAGGTTGGATGGCGGCAAGCAGGCCGAGCAAAAGTAAGGTACGAATTGATCCTCCTAATCGATGGGGCGGAGTTTAGCAGATTCAGATAGCTCCGTAAGTGAGTCCTGCGTAAGTGTAAACCCGCGAAACTAAGCGCAAACGTACGAACCGGTTCCGGACAGAGCGCTTCTTTCGCCCCTGTGGTTCTTAGGTGCCACCGGACAGTTTTGGTGACGACGATTTTATTTGATATGACATTATGATAGTTATGCACGTGCGCCGTTTTTGCATGTCAGGGATCGTCCTCGCAGCAGCCATCGCACTTCTTCCATTCTCTTTTCACGCGGAGCGCCGACTGGAGACCGCAACCCGCGTCGAAGGGAGCCAAGATGAAACCGTTCGGGAGGAGCTGGCCAGTCGTTTTCGGTCGCCATTTGTCGACCGCGTTGTCCTGGTGGTCGAGGGAGTCCCACCTGCGGATTCGGAGGAAGGCAGGCAAGCATTAGAAACCATCGTGGCAGGACTGAGAGAGCAATCCTGCGTTTCAGGAGTGGTGTCCTATCTCGAGTTACGCGATCCGATTTTTCTGGGCCGGGGAGGGGGAACTTTTGTACTCGTGGGACTCACGTCGACCGGCGGTCAAGTCGAGTCGCTTGTTCCGGAGCTTCACCAGCTGGCAAGCTCGCTTGAAAATCAACTGCGGGGCCGTTATCCCGCGGTGAAGCTCGAACTCACGGGCGAGATTCCACTGAATTTCGATATTCGGAAAGCGAGCGCCGCCGACGTGCATCGCGGGGAAAGCTTGGTGATCCCCGCGACCCTCGCGCTTCTGCTGGTGGCTTTTGGAAGCCTGATCGCCGCCCTGATTCCATTGGCGGTTGGCCAGCTTGCCATCGCGACCACTCTGGCGATTACGGGATTCCTGGCCCAGCGCTGGCACTTGTCCGTTCTGGTTCAGAATTTGGCCACCATGCTAGGCCTGGGCCTGGGAATCGACTACGCGCTCCTGATGATCAGCCGCTTCCGGGAAGCGATTTCCGCCGGGCACGACGGGCCCGCGGCCGGGGTGATCGCGGCACGTCAGGCAGGTCGCACGCTCTTGATTTCAGCCTCAACGGTAGCCATCGGATTTCTAGCTCTCGTGACGGTTCCGATCAGCGAAATCCGGTCCATCGGTGTCGCGGGATTCCTTGTGACGGGAATGAGTGTGTTGCTTACAAATACCCTCGTTCCGGCAGCGCTGGTGTTGCTTGGTCCGCGGATTGATCTTGGCCGATTGCCGTTTACTCCAAAGTTGGATGCGCATCGGGCCGCGCGTACGGGAAATCGCTGGCGGCAATGGGGAAAGATGATTGTCGCGCATCCCTGGCTTGCCCTCTTTGTGGCAGGTACTCCTTTGCTTCTGCTCGCCTGGCAGGTCAGACGACTGGATACCAGTCTCCCGCGAGGGGATTGGCTTCCGCAGGCGGCGGAATCAGTCCATGCGCTCCACACCCTTGAACGGATGGATCGGGGTGGCGTTGTTGAATCGTTGCGCGTCATTGTCGAACTTCCAACGGATTCCATCGCGCAAACCGACGCGGGGTGGAATGCGCTGGATGGTCTCACCAAGCGCCTCGCGAGCGACCCTCGCTGTGACCGCGTGATTTCTATCACTACGATTGCGGAGAGCAACCGGTCTTCCCTCCCTGACCTCTCGCGTGAGACGCGTCGAACGTTCCTGAGTAGTGACGGACGAGCGGCGCTGCTGGAGGTGTTACCCGCGAGTTCGGTCTCCCTGCGCGACCAGGTCAACTGGGTGCGCGAGCTCCGTAAGACCGGTGCGCCAGCTCTCACCGGAGTGCCTGGCGCAACCCTTCTCGTTGGGGGCATCCCCGCACTTAACGCCGATTATGAAACAATTATTAGAGACCGCTTTCCGTCCGTAATGGCGCTGGTCGTGGGAGGGACGCTCCTTGCTTTGCTCTGCGGGTTCCGATCGATCTTCGCCGCCGTGAAGGCCATCGCACTCAACCTGTTCTCGGTCGCGGCGTCCTTCGGAGCATTGGTTTTCGTTATCCAAGATGGACACGGAAGCAGCTTCCTGGGAGTTCCTGGGGGAACCGGTAGCGTGTTTCCCCTTGTTCCGATCGTCGCCTTTGCCATCGTCTTCGGATTAAGCATGGATTACGAGGTATTTCTGGTCGCACGCGTTCTCGAAGCCAGAAGGAGCGGGCTGAGTGAAATGGATGCGATCCCGGAGGGTCTGGCTAGAACCGCTGGCCTGATTACGAGCGCCGCCGCGATCATGATCGTGGTATTTGCGGCATTCACCTTCGGAGATTTCCTAGTGGTCAAGATGATCGGATTTACATTGGCGATCGCCGTGTTGATTGACGCGACACTCGTTCGTATTGT
The DNA here is from genome assembly GCA_036521695.1 of Candidatus Acidiferrum sp. GTDB lineage: Bacteria > Acidobacteriota > Terriglobia > Acidiferrales > UBA7541 > Acidiferrum. The sequence continues at coordinate 12,315 of DATDHE010000543.1, forward strand.
GATCGGTCCGGCACTCCTTCGCATTGCAGGCGACTGGAACTGGTGGCCTGGTGGGCTCGCCACAGCGCGCAGCGCGGCAGTGATAGCGAGTCGCGAATAACATCTTTATGATCTGGACCTTTAATCCTCCGACGCTACTATTCCTTGGTTGGTTCTTGGGCTCCCCGCAGCTCAATCAGGGACAGCGAAGAGGGGTATGACGAGACGCCCATCACCCTCCACCCTTACATCTACGCCGGTGCGAACCCGGTCGATAATCTAGATCCGAGCGGGAACGATTTTGATGCCGCCCTATCAGGCACGATCAACACGATCACGACTATCCAATTCCAGCTGACTCTCGGCGATTTAACCCCGATTGTTACTGCCACTCAGCCGAACCGTCCTAGCAGCGCGGCCCTCTGGAACGTGTACCCCAGCTACGATTTCTACTATGCTGCGGGCGTCTGGAAACTGGTCGGCGGCTCTCTCGGAACGTGGGCGGCTAGGGCTGGTAACGGCGATTACGAGAACTCGTGCGCTACTCGCGTGAGCTATGCCCTAAACCATAGTGGGGCAGAAATACCGGGGAGTGCTCAATCAATCGATCCTGGCGGATTTA
>DATDHE010000544.1:0-9189 GCA_036521695.1 Candidatus Acidiferrum sp.
AGCACATTTGCGAAATCAACGATCAGAATGCTGTTCGAAACGACCATCCCTTGCAGCATGACGATTCCCATGAGCGATTGAATGTTGAGAGTCGTGCCCGTGAAGACCAGAGTCAAAACCACCCCGATCAGCCCTGTCGGAACTGCCAGGACGATGAGGAACGGATCAGCAAAAGACCTGAATTGGGCAACCAGGATGAGGTAAACGAGCAGCACCGCGAGCAGTAGCCCCAAGCCAAAGCTCTTGAACGAAGAGCGCATTGTCACTACCAAGCCCCTGATGTTCACACGGATATTAGGGGGTAGATCGCTCTGCGAGATGATCCGCAGGATTTGTTTCGTTGGACCCCCGATATCCTCCCCCTTCGGCGCCACGTAGATATCGATTGTCCGCTGTAATTGGTAGTGATCAACTTCCGTGGGAGTGAGAATAGGGGTCAAGTTGGCGACTTGGTCCAGATAGGTAGGGGCCTTTCGGTCCGATGCCCGGAGCGGCATCGTCTTCAGATCTTCTATGGACTTCACTTCATTTTCCGGGTACTGCACGGTCACAAAATAGTTGTTGCCGTTTTTGGGATCGACCCAGTAGCTCGGCGCAATCATCACATCCGAGGTCAGCGACGTAATCACGTTGCTGATCACCTCTTTGGGTGTGAGCCCGAGTTGGGCAGCTCGCACGCGATCAACATTCACCTGGAGCGCGGGGTAGTCCATGTCCTGGGGAACGTATACATCTGACACACTCGGCAGCGCTTTAATCTGCCGCGCCAGGTCTTGGGCGATAACGGCGCTCCTCCTCAAGTCCATCCCGCTGACTTGCACGTCAATGGGAGCGGGCATCCCTTGGTTGAGCACGGAGTCAACCAATCCACCCGACTGAAAGTAGGTTCGTAGCTCAGGCAGTTCGCTCGCGATGCGCGCGCGGACTTCGTCCATGTACTTAAAGCTGCTCACCTTGTGATCTTCCTTCAATCCGACTTGAACGAACGCTGTGTGCATGGCTGAATTCGGGGTAAAGAGCGCGGAGAGATCCGCCATGACCCCAATATTCGAGACCACTGTGTCCAATTCTTCGGGCTTTACAACCTCTCTAACAATTGCCTCCACCCGCTTCACGTACTTCTCGGTGAGTTCCACACGGGTCCCGGTGGGAGCCTTCACATTGATCACGAACTGGCCCGCATCCGTTCGAGGGAAAAATGAAACACCGATGAAGGGGAACAGCAAGAAACTCAGGATAAACATCGCGACGAATCCGATGACTACTTCACGTGGATGATCAAGAGTTTTAGCCACCCACTTTTCATACACATCCAACATCTTGTCAAACTTCGTGTTGAAGCCGGCGTGGAATCTTGCTCCCCAGGATTTCTTCAGTGGTTCCGCTCCGTGCGCGGGTACGGATTTGAGAACGTGCGCGCAATAGAGGGGCACGACGGTCACGGCGCAGAAATACGAGGCGAAAAGCGCAAGCACGACGCCGAGGGCGAGAGCAGTAAAAAGATATTTGCTCACGCCAAAGAGAAACGTTACTGGAAAAAATACGACGACGGCAACCAGCATGATGGCCAGCACAGCGAGAGCCACTTCGTTGGCCCCGTGAACGGCCGCAACCTGCGGTTCCTCGCCAAGTTCAATATGGCGATAGACATTTTCAAGGACGACAACGGAATCATCAATGAGGCGTGAAAATGCCAGGGCCAAGCCGCTCAAGACCATGCTGTCGATTGACCTCCCGGCGCCATGGAGAATGAAAAACGCAATGAGCACAGAGAGAGGAATGGAAAGAAAAACTGCCGCCGTCGCCCGGAGACTTCCCAAAAAAACCAAGATCATGACGGCCGTGAGGAAGACTCCGACACCGCCCTCGCGCATCACAGTCGAGATCGCTTCCTTGACGAACACGGATTGGTCAAACACTACATGTGTCTTTAACTGCGTGGGAATATCGCGCAGAGTCTGTATCGCTTTGCGAATCCCGCTCACAACCGCAATTGTGTTCGTGTCACCGCCCTGCTTTTGGATCGGCACATAAACGGAGTTCTGACCATTTACGCGCACAATGTTGTATTGGAGGTAGGAGCCGTCTACGGCGTCGCCGACATCTGCGATGAATACCGATTTCTGTCCTTCGGTTTTCAACGGGATTCCTTTCAATGCCGCCGCGTTCGGAATCTGTGCGTTGGTGTAAATATTCTGGTCTGTCAGGCCCAAGCGGAGGTCGCCCGCAGGCAGAATCAGATTCGAATCGTTTGTAGCCCGCACCACATCCATCGGGCTCAAATTGTGCGCTTGCAGCTTTCGCGGGTCGACGTACACCATGATCTGCCGGTACCTGCCGCCATACGGCGGAGGAACCGTTGCGCCGGGGACGTTGGCGATCTGATTGCGGATCTGGTATTGCAAATAATCGTGCAGCTGGGTTTCATTTAGGCCCTGGCCCTCGACCGTCAAAAGACAAACGGGAAGGTTGGATGCATCCGTCTTCATTACAACCGGTGGCAGAGTCCCTTCCGGCAGGCGACGCAAGTCAGCCATCGCAAGATTGGAGATCTGGGTCACATCCGCATTGGCGTTAGTGCCGGGCTGAAAATAAATCTTGATCAGACTGACTCCCGACATCGAACGAGATTCCATGTGGTCGATCCCGCTGCCCAGGGTGAAGAACCGTTCGAATGTGTCGGTGACATCAGCCTCGATTTGTTCTGGCGGCATGCCGTTGTAGAAGGTGGCGACGAGCACGACAGGGATATTGATCGGCGGGAACATGTCAACGGGCATTTGGACAATGCTGGTTATACCGAGCACGCAGATAAATAAGCAGAGGACAATTATGAAATACGGATGTCGTAACGAAAACGTTGGCATTGAAAAACTTCACCCCTATTAGGACATCCCGGCGAGAAGCGTCGGGGCAGCTCTCACACTCCAGGTACCTACCACATTATTCCGCCTTGATACTTGCCGCGTTCAGTAGATCCCGGGGCCCAACTAAAAGACCAAAGCAAAACTCGGATGCTCCGTAGTTTGCGAAGGCGCCATGGCTGTAGGCCCTGCACTTGTCGGGGCGACGCGTACAGAATCGCTCAGACCCTCGGATTGAAGCCGAAATCTTGTTGCGGCATTGTTTTTGTTGCCTGCCGGAGCCCTCTGCATCGCGCATCCTAGAACTCCCATAGCAAAGCCAAACCTTCCTCATCTTGAGGATCGTACACCTGCGCAACCCAAGCAGAAATTGGCTTCTCTCGACTTCGTCAAGTTCGAAGAAACGGAATAAATTACAGAAGGGGCTGTTACGATTGTGTGTGTCCCCTGGGAATCGACTCGGTTGGCAAAAGGTCGAGGGGTAAGCATCCAATAAGATCCCTTCCGCGCTTTCGCGGTTGGTCTAGCCTCAATGCGGTACCTTGCAGTTGACCCCAGGCAAAGAGTCGCTGATGGGCTAAAGAGCGCTCCCCCGCTGGTGAACCGCTTGAGGGATCAGAGTCCCGATGCATATAACGCGAACTGCAATTCAAAGCATCACTCCCGGCCAGTGAATAACGCACGCTCCGATTGAACTCCCTGCCAGTATGCAGTTGCAAGTCCAACTCACGAGAGAATTGCATTAGATTTGATTCTTATGAGAGTGCCTGACACTAAACGGAAAAAAGAAGTGAAGCTTGCGTGTAAACGATGGTAAAAAAAGCAGTTGTAGCCGGAAATAGATTCGGTGGGCATTTCGATGTTGCGTACAATGATATTTTGACAATCCACGTGCCAGTGAAGAAACACGATGCGCGTGTTCGGTTTCTTCACAAATTTTGTGCTGATTCTGCACAGCTCCGGCGGGCTGAAGCATTGCTCTCTGTCTAGCACTCAGCAGTTCCAGCAGTCAGCCCTTCTCAAAGCCGATCGGTTATTTTCTTTACACGAACTGTTCGGTCTGTGCACATATTTGTTTAGAACGCCAATCTCAATTTACCGGCCGTCGTGTTTGTTGAGGAACCATAAGGACTTATGGCGCGCCGAGTTACCCCGAGCAATGGAATTCGGTTTGCATGGGGTAAGAACGCCTCAGCGTTTGTCTCCTGGTTTCGCGGATAGATCAGAGTTGAGGAGCAGGACGGATGTCCAGAACTTATGCTTACGGCACATTTCGGTTCGCCTTGCTTTTTGGAGTGACCGCCGCATACTTCATGTTTTTCGCCTGACCAGGGGAATGAATCGGGCCTCAGCGTTCTCGTTTCAGGGGAAGGACAGCTGACGCGCTTTTGGCGCTGGCGCTCGTCGGAGGTCCGGATGCAAACTCTCTACGGAACAATCATTCAATTATTATTGCGCGATGCAAATGACCGGGTACACGGCTTCGTCCTCGACAGCGGAGAGGCAGTTCATTTGTCCCTGGATCATTTGGATATCGTCGCAGGTTTAGTCACACTCAACTCAAGAATCCGAAGCACTGGTGACCTCCGATCCGGCGTCAATGGGCAACAGCTTCTAACATGCGCACACTTCACGAATGTGGACTCTAACCGATCCACAAGTCTGCCGGCCCCCGTCCGCCTAGGCAAAGCAGGGATGCTGTTGAATGCCACCCCGAAAACGACGGCATCCCTGGCCCTCCATCAAATCGCCGAGGAAGTGACGCCCTCGGAAACTGGTTCGCAGACGCAGAGCCGGCCGGAGACTCTTGATCGCCTCCTTAAGGAAGTGGCCATCAAAGCTGGGCGGTTGCGGTCTGACTCGATCGAACATCCTCAGCAGCATTCCCAGGCCCCATTGCGGGCCGCGAGAAGCGATGCTGCCTCCGCAATTGAGCGCGCTTACGACAGCTTGCATCGTATTCAGGCAATTTTAGCGTACCTGAATATCATGAAGCGTCAGGTTCACGGTATGAGCCAGATGCACGAGGAAGCTAGTCATACTTACGAACAAGCACTCTCGCGCCATGCTGCAGAGGATTTTGAGGGAGCCTTTGAATTCGCCACGGCTTCTGAATGCCTCTCCCGCGTTGTGGAAGGCGTTGTCTCTAGAACGCTTCGTTCGGACACGAGTTACCCATCCGTTGTTCCACCCCCCCCGGAGCACATAGGCACTTTCGAGAGCCCGAGCCGTGTTCAGCATGATCTAAACGCAGTTGAAGCAGTTCTTGCTCGGGTTCATTGGCTTTTGGAGAATGGGACACTTCCATTGGAGGACCGCACTCAAGTCAGGAGGATTGCGGGATGGGGTGACGCCTTTTATCAGGAGGCCCGCCGCATGTACCAGCGTGGATCACGTGAGGATGCGACCGACCTGGTGCAAGCCGGAATCGACGCAGCTGTTGCTGCGGAACATATCCGTCGAAATTGGTATGTGGTCCATGCTGCTGATTCTCGGCATCACATGATCACTGCCGATCGTTCGACGCAAGTTTAATCCGGCATTCCCGATAGAACAGCCCTGCGATGGAACTGCTATGATAGAACGAGTGGAAAGAGGTGACACGCTGGTGTCGAGACTCCCGCTCTCGAAGCTCAGTTTCCGCTGGCAGATCACGCTTTTGGGGACTCTTGTCTTCGTTCTCTTTCTTTCTGTTCTTTTTGCCGCCTTTGCGACCCTGCAATACACAAAATCCGCGGTCCTGAGCGGCGAGAAAAAACAACTCGTCGCGATTACTCAAAACTTGGCTCGTGAGTATGACGATAAAGCAGAATTTTCGCGCCAGAACAATGAACTGCCTCCATTGAACAATCCGGCGGCGGCGTCCTCACGCGAAGTAATCGCACTTTTGAGTCGGGTTGTATTGCAAAATATCGAGGGCGTTAGAGGCGGCTTTTATGCTAACGCAGGGGACACCCTCCTCGGAGACCTCTTCTCGACCGGTGAGGTTTCTCCCGAGAATCCGCCTTATGAAAATTCCCCTGGCGACCAGCGAAAGGTGATCCTTAACGTTGCCAAGAGCGCGGCTGACACTCATCAACCATCCGAGCGCGTTCTCTCGAATGCTGGGAATATCGTCCTGATCGAAGCCGTTCCCATTCGTGACGGCTATACAGTCGTTGGCTGCGCGTGGACCGTCAAGCGGCTTAGCGCACTCCCCGGTGCGAATCGATTCAGGGCTTATCTGATCACCGTTGGGCTGAGTCTCGCGGCTTTGGCTAGCGTCCTCTTGACACTATTAGTGATCCGCAACTTACAAGGAGGAGTTCGCAAGATCGAAAGCGGATTGCGCGGCCTCGAACTAAACCTGGCCTCGCAGATTGAATCCGAAAGTGACCCGGAAGAGATTCAGCGGATTACCCAGGCTATCAATCGCTTAGGAGGGGCGCTCAGGTCGAACATTCAGCGAGAACAGCAGATCGAGAGTCAGCTGAGGCACGCGGAACGGCTTGCCAGTCTCGGAAGATTGGTTGCCGGTGTGGCGCATGAAGTGCGGAACCCACTTGCGACGATTCGCCTAAGAGTCCAGATGTGTCGCCGCGACGTTGACAACCCGCACGTCAAGGAATCCTGTTCCGTCGCCCTGGAAGAAATTGAACGTCTCAACGGTATGGTGAACCGATTGCTTAACTTTGCCAGGCCCGTCCAACTCCATCTGGAGCGAGCCGATTTGAGAACTCTGATTGAAGAACGAATAGAATCCTTCCGGGATTGGGCGCATAAGCGTAGCGTTACACTTAGCGCCGAGCTGCCGCCGGACGGTGTCTCTTTAAAGTTGGACAAGGATCGCATGGCTCAGGTGTTTGACAATGTCATTCAGAATGCAATCGAGGCGATGTCCGAAGGCGGTGGAACTCTGTCCGTAACCCTGGCCGCTCAACCCAATATCCCCGACAACGGAAGTGCAGTTTGTGTCGAGTTTCGAGATACGGGCAAGGGCATGAAGTCCTCTGTCGTCCATCACATTTTCGATCCGTTCTTTACCACCAAACCGTCTGGCACCGGGCTGGGATTGTCAATCTGCCACGAGCTGGTGCAGGCTCATGGAGGCAAAATTCAGGTGGACAGCAAGGAAGGTCTTGGAACGAACGTGAGGATCATCATTCCCGCTTCTCACGCCTAATGGAGCAGCCGATTGTTTCGGGGGCCCAAATCAAATGAGCGCCGCGATTCTCATCGTCGACGACGAAGCAAACCTTCGCAAGACACTTGCCGAGATCCTCTGTACCCGCGGGTATTCCATTTTGGAGGCTGATGACGGCGTATCCGCCGTCAAGCTTTTGCGCGACACAACGCCGGACCTCATCTTCAGTGATTGGAGAATGCCGCAGATGGGTGGGGAAGAATTTCTTCAATACTTGCGAGGCGAACCCCGTTTGGCATCGATTCCGGTCATCGTGATTACCGCTTTTGGTTCAAGCCATAGCGCGATTGAGGCTGTTCGTCTGGGTGCGTACGATTTTGTGACGAAACCGTTTGATCTTGATGAAATTGTCCTGACGGCTGAGAGAGCACTGGATCATTCTTCACTAAATCGCGAAGTGTTGTGTTTGCGATCACATGGGGGGCAAAGTCATGCGGCCTCCGCTGGCAGGCTCATTGGTTCCAGCGGACCCATGCTGGACGTATTCATCATGATCGGCAAGGTTGCTGAGACCGACTCCACCGTCTTGATTTGCGGCGAGTCCGGTACTGGCAAGGAATTGGTAGCCGAAGCCATTCACAGTTATAGCCAGCGTAGGGAGAAACCCTTTATCGTCGTCAATTGCGCCGCTCTGCCGGACAATCTTCTTGAGACGGAACTTTTCGGCCACGAGCGCGGCGCATTTACTGGGGCAATCGGTCGCAAGATAGGCCGCTTCGAGATGGCTGAGGGTGGGACCATTTTTCTGGACGAAATTGGTGAGCTTTCTCCGAGTCTTCAGTCAAAGCTGCTGCGGGTTTTGCAAGAGCGCACGTTCGAACGAGTGGGCGGTACCGAGACAATTCGCGGCAATTTCCGCGTTCTCGCCGCCACAAATCGGGATCTGGAAGCTTCCGTCCGCGAAAAGGTTTTCCGCGAGGACCTCTTTTATCGTTTGAACGTGGTTCGCATCTCTGTTCCTCCACTCCGCGAACGGCGCTCTGATGTTGTTCCATTGGCCGAACATTTCCTGCGATTCTATAGCGATAAAAATGGGTTGTCTGCGGTCGGATTCTCTGACGAGACGATTCTCTTGCTTCAAAATTATTTCTATCCCGGCAATGTCAGAGAGTTGGAAAACATGGTAGAGCGAGCTGTGCTTATGGCGCGTGGCCGCGTGGTGATGCCCGAGCACCTTCCGGCAAGAGCGGATCGCAATGGTGATTGGGACTCCAAAGAACTGGAAATCGATCTTTTGTCTCTTCCTTTTCATAAATCCATATCGAAGCTCGAAAAACGTTTGATCGAGAACGCAATTAAAGATTCTGGCGGCAACAAATCGGAAGCTGCAAACCGGCTCCAGATCAACCGCCGATTGCTTTACAATAAAATGGAGGAGTACAAAATCGAGGAGTAGAGGGTTTGCTCATTGATGCGGACATTGCGAATTCCATGAGTGATTCCCATCGGCGACGGTACTGCCAAACACCGACTCATGAGAGCGCTGCCTCGTACACCTTCGTATCCAACATGAATCTCGACATGTATCAATTTGAAGTGCTTTACGCATTCCGCTCACCCAAAGCAAAGCTCAGACCCTTTGCCGTCGCTGGGCTGGGCTTCTCACATTTCGGGGTTCAGCTCGTAAGTGGGCAATCTGCACTGGGCTTTAGTAACCGCTTCGCTTACAACATCGGAGGCGGCGTCAAATATTACATCAGTCGTCATTGGGGAGTGAGAGATGAAATTCGTTGGTCTCCCTCTCATACGACTCAGGGCCAATCCATCTATTGCGATCCCTTCTTTGGCTGCGCGCCAACCGCTGTGGCCAACAGTGCGGAACACGCCAGGCGAATATCGGAGTGATCTACCGGTTTCGAAAATAGCTGTCTTCTTGATTTGTTCATTGTTCACTGCTCTTTCAAGCACAGCGAGATGGTCACCCGCTGTGCTTTCTTAAGCGCCCGACTTCCTTCGCTCAAAAACTAATCACGCAAGGACACGCGACCGCTCGCGCTTATGAGCGCAGAAGCTTGTCGCTGGCGAATTGTTGTTTTGCCCATATTTCCTTAGGATTTCCCTTCCTGCTAGCTTTCTGGAGTGCTTTCAGTAGGGCTTGAACCCTTTAGTTGTGGATAAAATGCTCGGAGTATGTATATACTT
>DATDHE010000545.1:0-5799 GCA_036521695.1 Candidatus Acidiferrum sp.
GTCGTGCCCCTACTGAACGGGGCGGGTTCTCGATGGTGCGTTCTCTATCCGAGCTGAGGACTATTTAGCGACCCGATTCCGCTATAGGTCTTTCTACTCGGCCAGGAGCTACCGAGACTCTCGCCCAGTCGGAGGGTGCCAAGGAAGGTGTTCATGCTGGCTCGATGTGGCGTCGCTTCAGCGAGGCCACGGATAGAACTCCGGCAATGAGAGATGCCGTCGCAAAAGTGAAAACCACAGACGCTATCGCTTTGGTGGCAAATGAAGAGCCGGAAAGATGCGAAGTTAATGCGAGATAGAAAACGACGAGACCGGCTACTCCGGCCGCAAAGGAGAAGACGGTGAACAAAAACCTAATGCGGCGGATGAGGTGCGGCATCAGTCCTACTACCGTAGCCAGGAGTGGCATGGCTATCTTCGTAAAGATACTGCTGCTCGTGTTTCGCTCAAAGTAATAGAGGAAGGCTAAAGCCAGCGTTACTCCCGCCCAGAACACCCAGCCCTGCCTCGTCACTGCGCCGAAATCATCCAGACCGGAACAAAAAAGCATCGTCCATGGGAGCATCCAAAGAGTGGTGATTCCAAGCTCACGCAGTGGGCTCATTGGAATGCGCGTGGTCATGCCCTCCATCGCATAGACAACGCTGTATACCAACAGCAAGCCTGTTGCTGCGGCAGTCACTCTGGAGATTCCGCGCAGAGCCAGCAAGGTCATTTCTTGCCGATCCTACTCGCGCTACCCATACCTGTCGACCAAAGGTGTCCATACGAACTAGGTGGCCAAGGTCCTTCCATGAGAAGGCCGGCTTATCGGAGAATGAAATCCTAGCAACCACATGATTTCATGGCAATGTTGGCTTCATGATCGGACCGGTATGGGGGCAAGACGCTCTTGTCCTTGCCTTTCCTCCGTGGCCCCGTTCTTTGGTAGACCCAGAGAAAAACGTACTGGTACCAAGATTTTTCCTCCTTTTTTGCCTTCCCGATGTTCCTTAAATAAATAGGAGGCCGTGGCCGAGATTTCCCCAGCAGCAGCCTGGGAATTTCCGGATGGATAAAAATAGTTTCTTACTTTTTCCCGTCTCGATGTTCCTTAAATAAGTATAGGGCTGTGTCAGGAAGATCGCTTTCAGCCGGGGACCTCTCCGAGGGATAAAAGTTTTTTCTCACTTTTTCCCGATTGGATGTTCCCTAGTAAGTAGAGGACCTCGGTGGACTTTCCACTAGAAGGGACTCGCTACGAATTCTTGTAGTTCGGAGGCAAACTCTCTATTGAGCTTTTCCATTTTCGAGGCCTCTTAAAGGTGTAGGACCTGACCGTCTTAAATAACTTCGATGACTATCTGCAGCGCAGGAAGGTGACGGGTACATGAAAGACACTGATCACCATATCCGTCACCCACGCGGTCACCTTGGCGATCGAGCAAGTGTCCATATGAGAGGAAGTTGCGCACGACAGAAAGGTCAAAATGGGCGCGGAATGGGACCGAGTTGGGCTGGAGCGACCCCACTTTTGCACACGTTTCCGTGGCCAAAGTGATTCTTGGGTCGCTCCAGCCCACACGTTCGCTGAGAAGCGGGCGGCAGGGTGAAGGGAAATAGGTGTGCTGCTATCGATCCAGAAGAGCTATGAGCTTCTCGCGAAGTACGGATGCTTCACCCGCGAGATTTGTGACAAATGCGGAATGGTGCTCGGTGCGGTTCGTTTCACGCAGCACGGCGAGCCGGAGGTGTACTGCTCTCGCGAGTGTAGGGGTGATGCTCAAAGGTCTGGGACTCTCAGGCCAGGACGCCCGCGCAAATACAAAACCGACCGCGAACGCAGAGCCGCAAAGACGCGACAGCAGCAAAGCTATCGGTTGCATCCTAATGTGGAAAAAATTGTCCGCATTCAATCAGAAACAAAGAACTTGCCGGCGCAAAAATCGCCTCTCTCGTACTTGGGTACTCCGGGAACTGGAGGATCGCTCACTTCGAGCCAGCGAACGTAAATGGCGGCCGCTCCAAAACTCGCGTTGCACGATCTTCCGCCCGAGTGTACCTTCTCCCCGGGGACAATAGAGTCATCGACCTTGAAAGGGGGGTCGATGGCGAGACGCAGGCATCAACGAGGCTGCGTAATTCTGAAAGGGCAGGTCTGGTACGGGAAGTATCGGGATGATGTTGTCGAGCAGGATGGCACGGTAATGCGGGTGCAACGCCGGACACCACTGGGGACGAAGAAGGAATATCCAACTAAGCGGCTGGCCGAGCGAAAACTCGAACAGACACTTTGCCGGATCAATGCTGTGGAATATCGTCCTGGGCGAGTGGCGACGTTGACCGAGTTCGCGGAACGATGGAAGGTGGAGATTCTCACGAAGTACAAGCCTTCCACGAAGTGCTCTGCGGGCTCACATCTCAACTCGCACATCCTTCCGTACCTCGGGAAGCTCCGGCTGGATGCGATCGGCGTCGAGAATCAACAGGCGTTCGTGACACATCTGGCCGACCAGGTTTCCTACAAGTCGGTGCTGAATATCTTGAGTACGCTTTCTTCTATGCTCACCACGGCAAAGAATTGGGGCTATGTCTGCGAAGGCGTGGACCAGCACAAATTGGTGTTGCCGGGGCAGGGGATTCGGAAGGACGCGGCTTGCTTCACCGCGGACCAAGTGCGCAACATTCTTCGGATAGCGGAGAATCCTTGGCTTCTCATGTTCGCGTGTGCAGCACTCTTGGGACTCCGTGCCGGCGAAATTCTCGGCCTTCGCGTCGAGGATGTTGACCTGCAAAACCGGACTCTAAACGTTAGGCAAGCCGCGTGGCGTGGCAAACTCCAGACGGCAAAGAACACGACCAGCGAAAATGCTCTGCCGATTCCTTTGGCGCTAGAACGCTTCTTCCGCGAGTACCTGAAAACGTGGAAGTCCAATCCGCTCGGTTTGCTGTTCTGCAATAGGAATGGCCGTGCGTACACGTCACAAAAGGTGGTCGAGTATCATCTGTGGCCGTTGCTGGACGCTTTGAAGATCAGGCGGGCCGGATTCCATGCTTTCCGGCACGCACACGCAACGCTGCTTCTCGAAGGTGGCGCTTCGCCAAAGGTGGCGCAGCGTCAACTCCGTCATTCGGACGCGAGAGTGACACTGGGGATTTATGCCCATCTCGTCGAGGGTACGCACCGTGAAGCGGTTGAAAAGCTGGCCTCTTTTTTGGTCCCAAGTGGTCCCAATCAGGAGGAAGTCGGATTGAGAATACAGTAGGTTAGCGACGTAGGGCGTTGGGTTCGATTCCCATCGCCCGCTCCAACAAACCGCAAAATTCACGTTGATTCGGCTGCCCTTACTCACCAGCCATCCCCCGATTTGCGCTCAAAAGGACCTGGTTTTGCGCCCATTTTGCGCCCAACTTTCATTCGTAGAGGTAGCTGCATGAAGCCTTGCTTTGTGGAGGTGTGTCTATGAACCCGCGAAAGGAAATCGGGAACGCGATATGGCTATACCGCTTGCTCGAGCAATTCGCTAAACCGTCGTCCAGTCTGCAACCCATTGGTGGCCCACGATGAAGCTGACTGTTCAACAGCCCTATACGCTCCTTGAGAAGCACGGTTCCAACATCGCGGAGATTTGCGACGCTTGCAGCAAGGGCATAGGCCCGGTGCGCTTCACGCGGAAGGATGATTCGAGAGTCTGGTGCAGCAGGGAGTGCCGCGACGGGAAAGAGGTTCGCCGGCCGGCACGCTGCTATCGCTGCCACGCAATATTGCCCAAAACGAAGCGCCGAGGGGCTGCTTTTTGCGACGCTGCGTGCAAGCAAGCAGCGCACAGGGCAAAACCCGCTCTGCAAACGCCAAGGACGGACAAATTATCCGTAACAAAACCGTCGATTTATGCGGCTTTTTCATCGGAAAAAAGGCCAGTTGGTGCTGGGAGTCATCCGGAGCCGTTTTCGTGCGTCTCAGGGGAATCTCAGGGGACGTCATGAGGTGCCAGCCGCGCGATACGAAACCGGTTTCGCTTGGACGGCATAGAGCCAATTGCACGATCTGCGCGCACGAAAATGCGAGGAGATTGAGGCCGAGTTCGTTAGTTGGCACAGCCCCGCCACGATTGCTGAGCAATATCGGCTTGCTGATCGCGCCACGGTCTACCGTCACGCCCATGCCTTCGGCCTCTTCGAGAAGCGCAAGCGCAACGTTCAAGCTGCTCTGGAACGAATCATCGAAAGAGCCGGCGACGTTGAGGTCACGGCTGCTGCGGCGGTGGCAGCGGTACAGGCTTATGCGAAGATCAACGCCCAAGGCCAATGGGTGGAACGTACCGAGCACGTCAACCTAAATGAACTTTTCGAGCGCATGACGCAGCCAGAGCTTGAGGCCTACGCGCAAGGTGGCAAATTGCCCGACTGGTTCACGCGAATCGTAGGCGCAACGGCAGGCGAAGGTCGGGAGGCCGTAAGTGATTGATAATTCAAAGAAGAGCAGGTCCTGGCCCGCAACAATTCTCGGCCTGCGTCCAGGCGACTTTCCGGTGGGTTCGCCGCGATCGAGGGCCGCGGCACGAATGCTGCTGAAAGCCGCAGAGCACCCTATCGAAGAGCCACCTGATGCACGAATCGTGTTTGATTTGCCCAAATCAGGACCAGGGCCGACGCAAAACATCGTGCAGCGCTATGTGCATTCCGATGAGGTTGTCGAGATGGTGTTTCCCGCACACGCGTACGAGGGCGAATGCTTGGGCGTCTGTGAAATTTCGGCCAGCGTGAGCGTGGAAGAGGCACTGCGATTGCTGAGAGAGCACAGAGAGGCCCGCGCTTTGAATCAAGGTCGGGTCCAATGACGAGCGAGCAGCTACATCATCCTTATCGGTAAAGTTGCTCCTAGCACTTTGTCCGTGGAGCGAACTCGGTCTTACCCAGCGAGTTGAGCCTGGCGCCACTTCTGCCATCGCTCTCTCAGCCTGAACGCTGCCCGGGCCAGGAGTCAGGCCAGCGTCTTTGATTTTCACGTCAATGACTATATCTCCCCTCCCAGCGGCGTGACGCGAGGCGCCTACGACGTATACATACGGACACTGGACAGACGTCGCGTCCAGAGACCCCATCGCGGGCGTGATAAAGTTTCTACGACTCGAAAATTTAACCTCGGCTAGGGATTGGACCCAACCCAATGATCACTGCCGTCGATCTTGCTCCGATTGTCATCAATCGTGCGATTTTTCATGATGTTCCGAATAGGCCGCGAAATTTCGAAGGGAAGCCAACTTTGGCGGACCTCGAGACGAAGCTCGATGCGAAACGCCAACACATCCTCCGTAGTCGTCTGACGAGCGTTCTGGGATCGAAACAAGCTTATGCCATGCGGTTCGCGGCCGCACCAATCACCGAAGTGCCAAGAGAAGTTCGCGCATTCACGACCGCAAACAAAAAGCCCGAAGACTTCGTGCAGATGTCGCGGAATCTAGCGACAGAGCTTTTCAAGCGACATACGGGAGCGACCTCGCCCGGTCTTCTGTGCGTCATGTATGTAACATCGTTGAAAAAATCAGGAATCGCAATCTTGAAGCTAGAACGTCAGGAAGGAATGGAAATAAAATTTAACGGCGAGGAAGGTCACAAGACGTTCGATCTCGATGTGTTAGAAAACTTGATCCTCACTGAAGACACGCGACTTTTTAAGAGTGGTTTATTTCTACGGAACGGTCCAAATGACGACGATTTTGACCTGGGCGCTTGTGATAGCCAGGGGCCGGAAGACGTGGCTCGATTCTGGTTGAGCTATCTCGGTTGCGAATTGGCTGAAGAGCCGCGTGTGATAAC
>DATDHE010000546.1:0-3632 GCA_036521695.1 Candidatus Acidiferrum sp.
TCACACAGAGCTGGATTGTCTTAGGCCACCGGGAAGTCGCCGGTGAATCGCTGGCTGAGTGTCCGTTTGAGCCGGAAAAGATTGAAAAAATGAAGGCCATTCTGAGTTGGCCCGCCGAAGGTCCCTGGCAAGTGCGCGTGGTGCCGCATCCTGAACCGCTCTACCGGCTTGAAGTAGATTCAGGGCGCCTGGCTGAGGGCATGTACGACAAAATGGGGCCGCTCGGAGCACACGAAGTCGTGGTGGAGACCCCCGACCATGAGAAACGGATGTCGCAGTTCAGTGACGAAGAGCTTGAACGCGTCTTGAGGGTGTGGGGCGTGCGTATCGCCGATCTGAAAAAGGACGCCCGGTTTAAATACGTGAGCGTTTTTAAAAATCGCGGCGTCTTGGCGGGAGAGGAGTGGCCCCACGCGCACTCCGAAGTGACCGCGACGATTTTTGTCCCGCGGCGAATTAAGTACGAGTTGCACGCGGCGCATGACTGGTTTAAAGATAAGGAGCGCTGCATATTCTGCGACGTTGTCCGGCAAGAAGAAAAGCAGGGGAAAAGAATTGTCGACGTGCAAGGCGACTATTATGCCCTCTGCCCGTACGCCTCGCGGGTGCCCTACGAAGTGTGGGTGATGCATCGGAGGCACAATCAGATGTTTGAACAGCCTCGGCCGGGGTCCAATCGCAGGCAATTGGCGGCACTGTTGGGGCGCGTCCTGCGCCGCCTCGAGAAGGTGGCTCCCGCGTATCATCTGGTGGTGCACACCGCGCCGAACACCAAGAGTAAGAAGGGCGAATTGGCCGGTTACTGGAAAACTTTGGCGGAAGATTATCATTGGCACATCGAAATCATGCCGATTGTGGAAAAGCGCAGCAAGTCCTATAGCATCAAAGAAGTTTACTTCAACGCGGAACTGCCTGAGCAGGCAGCCGCGCACTTGCGCACGTTGGATCCTAACTCATAAAACCTCGGTCTTGCCGAGAAGCACCGCGAGTGCCGACTGAAGCGGAGCGTATTTCCTTACAATGATCCCCATCAGCCCGGGGAATAATCTTCCACCCGTTTTTTCCTCGCCAGATTCATCTGCGAGTCGAGTTCGGGTGCGCGTCGAGCCTTGGCGAGCAGATGATAATGTTAATGTTCATTGTCATCTAATAAAATTATGAACTCCGAGTCGCGGTTGATGAAGACCAGAGCATTGCGTGGAGGGACGAGGTCGCCTATCTATCGCAATTGGTAGTGGCTATAGCCGAACGGAAACCACAAAATATGGTGTAGCGCTTCAGGAAACACGCTAGATTTGCTACCCCGCATACTTGTTTACAGCCGTTAAGTGCTGTAATATCTTCACGCTTCTGAGTCGCGGTTCCTCCCAGCACTCGATCGGCGGCTTCGAAAATCCTATTTTCGATGTCGAGGTGTCAGATGTGGAAGAAAGAAGACGGAAAGCCCCAAGCGGTGCCTGAGATTTCCACAGCACCTGTGGGTGCGCCTAGCACGCCAAGCGTGAGTTCCTCCCCAATCCGTGAGACGCCCAAAGAGGTACCTATCTCCTCTAAGGCCGCTGCCTGCATCAGTCAAGGAATCAAGATTAAGGGCGAAGTTACCGGAAGCGAGGATCTTTTTGTCGACGGGCAAGTGGACGGAAAACTGAACCTTACCAATGGTAGTCTGACGATTGGACCGAACGGACAAGTGAAAGCCGACGTGACCGCCCGCGAAGTAATCGTTCGCGGGAAGGTGGAAGGAAAGGTTTCTGGACGCGACAGAGTACAGCTTTGGAGCACTGGGCAAGTGACCGGCGAAGTACAAACAGACCGGCTGGCGATTGAAGACGGCGCCATGCTGCGCGGCAAGGTTGAAGCCGGGAAGCACCCGAGCAAGAGCGGGGAAGCGCAGGCCGCAGTCGCTGTCGGTGGCTCGCCCGCGAGTGTGAAGTCGAGTGGACCGATTTCCATGAGTTCCGGAACGGCGGCGGATTGATCCATGAGCTTTCTGAACAAACTCGGTATTGGCATCGGAGCTGGCACGGGCCGAGAAATTTCCCGGCTGATTCCACAAAATGGAAGAACCCGCGGCGCGGGCCCGGTCTCCGCTGTAGGATCGCCGCGTGCGCCGGAAGCACCTGGATCCGCACGTGTTTCGAATGGATTGAAAGAATTGTTGTGGAACCTTGATGGGCTGGGGCGAGGAACGCTGCTGGATCTCGGGCCGGCGTGGCAAACGACGCTCAGCTTTTTCATCGAACGCGGCTTCCGCGTGTCTTCCGAAGATATTCTCCGGGAGTGGAAGGACTTTCTGAGCGAGGAGCAAGTGCGACTGCAGCAAGCGGGAGTCGTCTCTGATACCGTCGACATGACTCCAACTGGCCGGGCCGGACGATTCCTCGAGTCCAATCTGCAGTATTCTCGCGCATCGTTTGATGCCGTTTTGATTTGGGATTTGCTCGATTATCTGGAGCCGGCCCTGGCCAAGCAGACTGTTGCCAACTTGACGGAGTTGCTTCGCCCGGGCGGAGTCGTCTTCGCGCTGTTCCACAGCAAGAAGCCCGAAGGATTTCAACGCTACCGCATAGCAGACTCGATTTCTCTGCAGATTATTTCCGCGACTATGCTATGCCCGGCGCAGAGGGTCTACCAGAATCGGGAAATTCAGGACTTGTTCAGCAGATTCCGCACAATGAAATCATTCGTGAGCAGGGATCAACTTCGCGAGACTCTTTTCATCAAGTAAGACGCTCAAGCAGAAATTAGGAAGTGCCAGCCTGTGGAATTCGGGTGTGTTTACCATTCTTTGCTTGCAAATTACGCTGCGGGGGAGTACATCGGAAGTGAGAGCTCAATGCGCTCCGGAGGGGACATGACTCCACCGGGCTTAGAGCTGAACCAAAGCTAAACACACCGCTCTCGCGGTGCGCGTCGCTCGCGAAACATACGTGCAGTAAGCGCGCTTCGGAGACGACACAGCAAACTAGCTAAAAAGGGGGGCCATTTGGCTCCCCTTTTTGATTCTGTGAGTTAGTTTCGGCCCGAAGAGCGATGATGATGGCGATGCCGGCTCCGATGGTGGCGGTGGTGCCTGTCGTGTGAAGAAGCCCGATTCGATGAGTGTGACTGGCCGTGGCTGGCCGTCAATGTGAGAGTGGGCTGTGTTTGGGAGGTGTTTTGCCGCCCAGATGCAGCAAGAACCGGCGCAGCTGCCAAGAGGATAAGACTAAGGGTACGTTTCACGGTATATCTCCCAAGGATCAGAAATCCCCCGTGCGGGTATTGAACCACAACAGGATGGAAAGTCCCTAGAGATTCCTTACGAAGCGTTTATAGCCCGGAGCTACGAATCAGAACGTGAGGGGCGCCAGGCGCGCTGAGGGGGGGCGCGCCTGGCATTAGCAGGGGCCGGACGAAGGAACCTATCCACCAAATTTTAGAGTCTCGAGCCACTGAATCGCTTCACGCTGATTGGCAATGATCTGAGCCTGCCAGAGCAGGGCTACTGACATGAGACCCATGGTGATGATGCAAAGCGTGAGTACGATTCCCATGGAAGATTCAGAGGCTGGGATACGAAGCTTTTGAATGAGCCATGCCATAGTACTGAAGCTCCTAGTACTACGCTTTCTGAATTCCTCATCGATTGT
>DATDHE010000547.1:0-20177 GCA_036521695.1 Candidatus Acidiferrum sp.
CCAGCAGGGCACCGAAGATTCAAGGGCTTTTCGCGGGGGGCGGCACACCACAGGCGGAGAGAGCACTCCTGAGATTCCAGATCGCGACGCTCGTACCGCCGTTGACCATCGCGGCGGCCAGCCACCGGCTATCAGCACTGAGCGCAACGGTACCGTTGCCGAGATCCTCTTTGTAACAATATTGCTTGCCCGTCGTGTCCCAGACGCCGAAGCGGCTGCTTGAATAGGTAAGAATCAATGTTCCGTCATCGCTGAATGCCGCGAAGTTCGTGTAGCCCTGCCCCACCTTTGCAACTTCCTCCCCAGAGCTCATGTGCACGAGCCGCGCGTTCTTAGGACCGCCCACAACTGCAAGGTCCCTCTCAGGGAAAGCCGCAATCTGCGTCACGTAGTCGGGACCATTGGGTACATCGCTGACCTTGGTCCAATCCTTCGTATTCCATTCAATTAGGTGCTTGGCGTTGCCGCCTGCTACGAACGCGCCATCGCGCGAGAACTGCCCTTGCTGAGTGGCAGTGAGCGTAGCGACCAGCTCACCAGAAGAAACGCTGAACACCAGGTCGTTTTCACCGTTTGAGGAGACCAGCAACAAGTTTCCGGAAGGGTTGAATTCCAGCCGTTTTATCGTTCGCTGGACGCCTGGGGTGGAGGTTGTGAGCGACCACGGAATTCTTCTGAGCAGTTTGCCATTAGCTGCGTCACGTATTTCGATGCCGTTGCCATCCTTGGCCAGCTTTCGTCCGTCCGGGCTTAGAGCAATCGTGCTGCCGCCTTCGACCGTGCGAAGCTTCTTGCGGGTGTCGACATCCCAAAGATCGACCCGGCCAGGTGTGCTTCCGACTGCCAATATTTTTCCGTCGGCACTAAACGCGAGGCTTCCGACCTGAATCAGAGACGGGCCCCCAAATACGGCAAAGGAACCCTTAGTCCCTCCCTTGCCGTCGCTTTCCATCGGGCCCAACACAACCCCGCCCTTCTGCGTTTTCAAGTCCTTGTCGCGAAGTATGAAATCCGGTCCGGGAAACGAGTTGGCCGCAGACTGCGGAGGGGCCTTCTCCTGGGCTAATCCGGGAGTCGCCAAAGCAACGAATGCCACGATGCGGATCACTCGATTCATGAAGTCGTAAGATATAGCAGTCTTCAAGGATTGGCCAGTCGGGGAACGGACCGGTGCGTGTGTTCCTGTGTTTCAGTGTTCTGCGGCCAGGTAGGATCCAAGCGTGGAATAAGGCTCGACTTGTCGGGTATGGTGGTACGGAGGCGTTGAATCGACAGCGACGTTCCTATTGAGTCGTTCCTGCCGCGACAAGCACGGCAACGCTGGCAGGCAGATTCTTGGCCCTTGCCCTCATAAGGGCCGTTTCACCGCTATTGTCCCGTTGCTGTAGGAGGATGCCTGGAGCTTTGACGAGCACTTCCAACTTATGGACATAATTGCGTTCAGCTGCCCGAATGAGCGCCGTTTTTCCATCTTTGTCGCGTGCGTTAATATCTGCACCGGCCTTAATCAGGATATCGGCAATCGAGCCGGACACCGTGTCAATTAGTGGAGTCTCGCCAAAGTCATTGCGCGCCTCGAGATCGGCATGGCGACGTATGAGCTCTCGAACAGCATCCTCTTCGAGAGAAAAAAGAGCGGTTTCTCCGAACCAACCACGAGCGTTTATGCGGGCTCCCGCATCTAGCAGCAGGCCCACGACAACATCGCGATGAATCTTACCCTCTGGGATGTCGGCGTGTGGTCTACCCATCTCCAAAACGCTGAAACCTGAATCACCGGTTGCTCCACTGAGTAGTGCGGTTTGGCGGCGGCTATTCGTCGCATTCGCCTCGGCTCCGTTCTTGAGGAGCAAGCGCACGGATTCCGGGTTACCCGCTGCTGCGGCTGCCATGAGGGCTGTGTCGCCGTATTTGTCTTTCGAATCTGCTTCTAACCCTGCTGAAAGGAGCAGCTGCACAACCTCCGAATTGCCGCTGCCCGCTCCAAAAATTAGGGCGTTGCGGTCAAACTCATCCACCCGATGAGGGTCGGCACCGGCTTTCAACAACGCATCGACCATGTCTGCCAGGCCACGATCTGCCGCTAGAATCAACGCCGTATCTTTGAAAGGTCCCTCTCGGTTCAGATCAACCGAGTGAGCTAGAATTTCGCGCACGACGGTCGTATCGCTATAAAAAGCAGCCGCAGGCAGGGTATTCGACAGCATTTCCTTCCTCGCTGCCGGACTGCGCGTCTCGGCTACCAAACTCGCAACTGTGTCGCTGTTTCCCTTGGTCCATTGATCTGAATGCGAATATTTGAGGATCGCCTTCTGGACCTCGTCCAGAGCCGCTGGCTTTTGAACGTAATTATCCGTAATGGCCTTCCGTCGGTCACCGATCTGGATTGACGTTGTTTCGCTGCCAACATCTGTGGCACTCACCGAATAATCGTCATTGAGGGAGAAAAAATCTGCTTTTCGAAAAGCATCCAAAAGCAGCTGCACCTCTTCGGCTTCTATCTGCCTTTTGTGCTTTCCTTCTGCAACTCCAGTTCCTTGCCCATCGTACTCAACGTGTCCATCCCCGCTGACACGTATGTCGATCGAACCGTCGGTGTACTCGAAGCGGACCGACTTGATGACAGCGACTATCGGGAAAGGCACTGGAGGTGTTTGGACGTGCAAACGAAAATTGACGACGGCCTCGACCAAAACGTCCGCCGGCTTTCCATTCACCTCGAAAGGTCGATAATGATAATGCTCCGCAGCAGTTTCAGCGGCCTTTCTCAACAATGCTGGACCAGACGATGTCACCACGCGGACGACGCCTCCGCTTTGGTCGACCTCTAGAGTTAACCTGACATCTCCCTCTACGTTAGCTACTTTTGCAATGGGTGGGTAAGTTGGAGGAGTGCGCTCAACCAAATGCTGTTCCGCTTCATCCGCCGGAATAGTCGAGGGACCGGGCGCGGTAGAGACTGTCTGTGCGATCACCGACGTTGCAGCAATTAACGCGGTCGCAAAAAGAAGGCAGAGTGATCTCATTTTCGTCGTTAGACACTTGGGTATCTAATGATAGCCCAGTAGACGGCCGCGTGACGTTCCTCGTCATATCAGAGCAGCGAAAGCTCTCCAATGTGCGGAATTTCCGCGACGATTTGACCCAGGGGAAGAGTTCTAAGATCGTCAACTAGGGCCCATTATCACAATCAGTAAATACGCGGCTATTCTCACCTTACTCCTTTCGGGGAATATCTTTCAACGGGCTGGATTTCGACTATGAGTCCGCTGCTCTATGACGTCGTAATAACAGGATTAGGAATTGACAATTCGCGACAAGGGAAGGAGCGAGAAGTCCTGTTGCACAAAAGGCTGCCAAAGTGGCCCAAAATACCCCATTTCTATGTAGTACCGCGTACCGTAAGGTGTTGATTTGTATCAGGTGGGAGTACTACCTAACGGTTTTCAAGACCGCCGCCTTCAACCAGCTCGGCGACTCCTCCACTCCTCATTGTACCTGGTAATGATCCTGCGACGCCGCGCTCGCATCCTCGGCGTCCTATGTAGGGAACTCAGTGGATCGGGGCGCTAGCACCACCGAGAATCTCGTCTGCGATGCCCAGCTCAGTGCATTTCTTAGCCCACGATTCGGGCGTAAGGCTGCCAGCCGCAAGGTCGTTCACCATCTCGAAGGCATTCAATGTATTGCCATTCCTCCGAAGGTGAAAAACGGCCGGTTGTTTGTACAGTTCCCATCCCTTCTCGAGAAGTAGAAGGCTCACCGCCATTCCTAGGAGTTGAAACGCGTTGCGTCGGCGTTGTTCAGGCGTTAGCAGGGTTCCCTTAGGATCCGGCAGACTTGACGCAATTTCGGGCAGCCGTCCCAGAAGATCCGGAAGAGCGCTAGCCTTCTTGCCCATCAGCAATCCGCCAAACTTGGTGACTTCTGACCGCCACAACGGAATGGTGACTCGAATTCCCACATTATCCCATGCTACATGTTGAAGGGTTCCCTTCGGAATATGTGAATTTGCTTTCTCCACGAACTGCAACTCGGTCGAATGCGGCTGATCGAAGAGGGACAATGCTGGCGTGTCGTCAAGAGCGGGACCATGTGCCTGTAATTGCTCCATGGCGGCGATTCGGCTTGCCAGAGAAGGATGCGTATCGAGTCGGTTGGTCTTAGCAGACTCTCGTTCTTCTGCAATGCATGTATTCACGAACTCGGCGATCGATGCATCAGCAAGAAAGCGACGGAAGCCGTCTGCAATGTCGGGGATGCGGTTCCGGTTGATGATAGGCGCCACCTCACCCATCCAATAAAGGTCCCAAAACAGCCTCGTACCATGGATCTTTTCCAATCCGCGAATAGCAGGTACTTGACCCGCAATCAAACAGGCGAGTTCGTCCGAGCGGTATTCTTGCTGTCTTGACACGAAGCTGGTCACTCTGAGAAAGAAGGAGAAATACCTTAAGATGGCCACACCAACCAACGCGGCCAAAACTCGCAGAGCGTGAATCACGCCGGCTTCCTGTAACTTATCCATATTCTGAAAGCTGCGAGTAAGAACGGTTCGGGCTCTATAAACCCAAGGGCCTAGCCGCGTGTCACCGCTGTAGAAGTGCGCAAACTCGTGTGCGAGCACAGCACGGAGTTCCGAAACAGTCAGAATGGAAAAAAGCGGTAGACCAATGCCCATTATGCGGCGTCCGCCAAAGCCGAGTGTGCCACCAACGTCCACGACAAAGGCATTCGGTGCTCCGACTAGGTAAATGTCACAGGGAACCGGTTCCCTTAAGGCTTTTGCGATCTCATCCACTTCCCTAAAAAGTTTCAAATGTGTAGCGCGGTCAAGAAGCACACCAGCTGGGTCAAACTTGTCGCGACGAGGCAAAAGCGACCACAGCGTTGTGCCGGCAATCGCGATTCCGCCCAAGAACAACAGAATCACCTGCAGTTGCATAATATTGGTATGGACAAGCAGCCAATAGGGAAAGTAGATGCATGACACCGCGAGCAGAAGCAGCAAGAGATATGATGCTCCGACCATGACGATCGATAGGAGGGCAAATACGGCTAACGACCGTCGCGGAGCGATACTAGTTTCGTGGGCGGGCATGGTAGTCGGACGAAATTGGAACTTGAGCCTGTGACACTCATGCGCGAAAGCCGCTCACACCCTCAACTGTCACCAAATCGTCACTAAAACTCGCGCAAAATGAGCAAAATTGGAGCAAATCCAAAAACTTGAAATCGACGCTATCTGGCCGCTGGCAAAGGGATTTAGTTGAAATTTCTGCTAGATAGCGAATCGGCGATTTCATTTTTCAAGACCGCCGGTTTCAACCGCTCACCCACTCCTCCGTTTGTAATTCTAGCGTACTCTTTGAGTTAGCGGCCAATTTGCTACACTAGCGACTTGAACTGCTCATTTTGGTGAAAGGTTTACCAGACCTGTAGCAGTGCCACATCCTCTTCTTCAAAACGGACGCCGCGATCGTCGGCAGTTTTCGTCTGTGGCAACTTCAACCATTCATGGAATCCCCGCAAAGGGATTGTCGATGAGTACGCCCATGACTGTTTGCCCAGAGTTCAGATCTTCCGAGACGAGGCGCATCGCTCCACCTTTGGCGGCCGAAGCGATTATCAGCGCATCCCAGAATCCGATCTGCGACTGGTCTTCAATTTGAAACGCTGTCGAAATATCGACGAGAGTGTTCTCGATGCACCAACTCGCGTAGCTGTTAACCACGGCGCGCGCCGAAACCTTTGAGAGTGGAGAAGCAATCTTTCGCGTGACGTTAACGTAGAACTCCTGAAGCACCTGTGTGCTCAGGAGGCCGGCGCGCTCGCTCCATAGTTCGCGCATAATTCTCTTTGCTATTTCATGCTTGGCCCCTGCGTCGATGTCGTGGGCGTAGATTAAGACATTGGTGTCGACGAAGGTTTTATCGGTCATGTAATTCGTCTCGGCTCGCGCGAATTACACCGCCCATATGAAAGCCCTGGTCGAGCAGCGCCAGCGCCTGCCGTTCCGCATGTTCATACGCTTCTTCGTCACCGACTAAGACTTCAATCTGTTCGGCCAAAAGACCGCTAATCGACGTACCGCGTTTAGCCGCCAGGATCTTAACCTTGCGAAGCGTCTGCCGCTCAAGGCTTACCGTCACGTTTTGCTTCATGCTGTTCACGTCTCCCTACCTGGAGATTGCCAGGTGACACGTATACTACGTGTAACACGTAATATGCGTGTTGTCAACTGACTTGCCGCGCGGAACCTGAGTGTGTGACACTCAACGTGTGCCAAGGTTAAAAGCCTCGAGTGTCGCTAAATTGCCACTAACTAAAGATCGCGTAAAAAGGGGCAAAGCGGAGCAAATCCAGAAGTGGGGATTCCTGGGGATGGTGATCAACGATTCCGAACGATCGAAGACAAAAATTCTCGCTATCACACAACTGGCAAAGGGATTTGGTTGGATTTTCTACTAGATAGCGATCCGTCGATGTATTTTTCAAGACCGCCGGTTTCAACCGCTCACCCCCTCTTCCGTTTTTAACTCTAACGTATTCTGTCAGTTAGCGGCAAATTTGTGAGACGTTCGCCAGCTATGGCTGGGGCTGGTTTGTAGCAATCCTTCGAGTTTCGCGACGGCCAAACTTAGAACCCACATTTGCCGATGCAGCGCATGGTCACAATCACGGCGGGGTACTTAAGGAGCTCTCTCACCGTTCGCTAAGCGCAAGAGGTAGCAACTTGCACATGCTATTTCGGAATCGTTCTCGGATTCGCTAAGCGATAGGTGGGAATCCAAGCTACGATTCCTTAGGCCTTCTATTTGCCCACCTAAGTTCGAAGACGGAGCGGGAATGCGAAAATGTGCAGTTTTTCTGGCAGGCTTTGCCCTGTTCAGCTCAGGTTGTCACTTTAAGACCAAGGATCTACTGAGAGCTCTGGAAGCAAGCAAAGGGGCACCGGTCACCGTGACCGTTTCTCCCTCTAGTGCCAGTCTTTCTGCATACAGCACGCAACAGTTCACTACAACAGTGACGGGCACCTCCAATACGCAAGTTACCTGGCGTCTGGAGGGCCCTCCCTGCGCCGTTGGGCAGGATTGCGGTTCGATTAGCGCAAAAGGTTTCTACATCGCTCCGGGAGTCCTACCGAACCCCAATCCAGTCACTGTCACAGCCTCCGCGGATGCCGATGCGCTCGCCGCTGGTGCAGCGCAAGTGACGATTACCCCTGCGGTCGAGGCGCAGGAAAATTTGCGGGGCAACTACACTTTTCTAGTGAGCGGCTCTGACTCCGACGGTAAGGTGTCCGTGGTGGGTAAGTTTGTGGCCGACGGGGCGGGGCAGTTGCGCAGCGGTCAGATGAGTCTCTGCCGCGCTCAGGCTCCTTGCCTAGAGCAGGCGTTCGCAGGCGGGTATACCTCAAGCGCCAAAAACCAAGGAACCTTTTGGGCTGATGCACTGTCCGAAGCAAAGTTCCGCTTTGCTCTCACTGAGAGTGGAGTGGTGAATCTCCAGCTGGACGACTCCAAAGGATTGCACGCCGCAGGGATCATGGAATCCGCTAAGGACATTTCCAAGGAATAAGCCACGATTTCTAAGGGCTGGATCGGCGCCAAAGCTAGCCACAGCCAGCCTGTGTCTAGCCAATTCTGTGAGCTAGAGTGCAATTTGTAACACTCAAAATATCGAAGTATTCATTCATCATAACGAATCGCAATATTTCGCTACCACCTTTTTTCAAATAGCATTGACATGACTCGAGCCGCACCGTAGCATCGCCTCTATCTGATGGCTGAGTGTTCATTCAGCCGCCTTGGCAGCGGAGGTCCCTCATGAGTCTTCGCGATTTTATTTCCAAACAGTGGATTGATGTCATCGATTGGACGGAGCCGGAAGACGGCATTCTTGCCTATCGCTATCCGATGCAAGACCGCGAAATCCAGAATGGCGGCAAGCTCACGGTTCGCGATTCGCAGCTCGCCGTGTTTGTGAACGAGGGAAAAGTGGCGGACGCTTTCGCTCCCGGGCTCTACACCCTCAACACCAATACGCTGCCGATTCTTACCTACCTAAAAAACTGGGACAAGAAGTTTCAGTCGCCGTTCAAGTCCGATGTCTATTTTTTTTCGTCGCGCATTCAGACTGATCAGCATTGGGGCACGCAAAACCCCATCACCATTCGCGACAAAGAATTCGGTGCGATTCGCTTGCGTGGTTTCGGAATTTATTCCTACCACATAAATGATGCGAAATCGTTCTACTCGAAAATCAGCGGGACGCGGGATATCTACCACGTCGCTGATCTCGAAGGCCAGTTGCGCAACACCATCATCGCCAAAATGACGGATGCTTTTGCCGGCAGCCAGGTGCCGTTTCTTGACATGGCGGCCAGCCAGGGTGCAATTGCCGAAAAAATCAGCGAACAACTCAAGCCGGCGTTTACGGAATATGGTCTGTCGCTTGATACCTTCGTCGTCGAGAATCTTTCGCTCCCCGACGAGCTTCAGAAAGTGCTCGACCAGCGAATCAGCATGAACGTGCTGGGAGACATGGGCAAGTTCACCCAATACCAAGTGGCGCAAGCGATTCCGATTGCCGCCGGGAATGAAGGTGGCGGAGCAGTCGGAGTAGGGGCCGGACTTGGGGCGGGCGTCGCGATGGGCCAGGCAATGATGGACGCGGTGAAGCAATCCACATCGCCTGCTCCTGCCGGCGGTGGCGCGGCGCCAGCCGCCGCTGGCGGAGTAAGTGCCACTACAAAATTCTGTAGCGAGTGCGGCAAGCCCATCTCGCGCACCAGCAAGTTCTGTCCGGAATGCGGGAAGCCCCAGGCGTAGTGGTGACGCGCGCATGAGCGGAATCGAGTGGGTCGTCGAGGCCTTCGGTTGCTCATCGGATTCGCTGCGCGACCTCCGTGCCGTGGAAACACTCTTCCACGGCATGATTCGCGGCATGAAGCTCCGCCCCATCGCCGAAACGCAGTGGCATCAGTTTCCTGGCACCGGCGGCATCACCGGCCTTTGCCTGCTTGCGGAATCCCACATCGCTTGCCACACCTTTCCCGAGCACAATTCACTGTGCCTGAATCTTTTTTGCTGTGTTCCGCGCAGCGAATGGAATTTTGAAGCCGCACTCCAACAGCTTTTCCATGCACGGACCGTTTCCATTAGGCGTCTTGCGCGTCCGTACGAGGCGGCGCGCCACCAAGCAGCCAGCGACTAGAGTTTTGAGAGGATTTTTTTGTGCAACCAGTGAGACGCGGACGATGACTCAGCCGGTCTCGAACTGTCCCAACTGCGGCGCGAAGATTGTCTTCCAATGGTCCAGCAGCGTTCAAACGGTTTGCAAGTATTGCAAAAGCATTCTCGTGCGCACCGAAGTCGATCTCAAAAAAGTGGGCCAGGTGGCCGATCTTCCGCCAGACAGTTCACCCATTCAGCTCAATACCGAAGGCATCTATCGCAATAAAGCTTTCGTCGTCGGCGGCCGCATTCTTTATGAGTACGACCAGGGCGGCTGGAATGAATGGCACATCACGATGAATGATGGCGCGGGCGCCTGGCTCTCCGACGCTCAGAATGAATTTGCGATTTCTTTTGCTGGCAACACGACCGGTTTGCCTGCCGCTGACCAAGTCAAAGTGGGCCAGCAATACAACTGGAACAATCAGAGCTATACCGTGAGCGTGATCACCCTGGCTCACTACCGTGGCGTCGAAGGAGAGCTGCCTTTCCAGTATTGGGACAAAACAGATGTCACCTTTGCTGACCTTCGCAGCCAAACCGGCAAATTCGCCACGCTGGATTTCAGCGATGAGCAGCCCGCCCTCTATTTGGGCGAGTTTGTCGAGTTCGACGATCTCAAACTCAAAAATCTCCGCAGCTTCGAGGGCTGGTGATGAGCACAGGCACGCCGCCACTCTCGACTCCGCCAAAGCCGCAAGCGAAAGCGTTGAACTGTCCGCAATGCGGAGCTGCCATCACTTTGCGCGCTCTGGGGCACGCCGAAACCGTCGTTTGCGAGAGCTGCCATTCCATTCTGGATGCCAAAGACCCGAATCTTCAGATCCTGCAGAAATTCGAGGCAGTTACCGGCGAAGTGCGACCCCTCATTCCGCTCGGCACGCGCGGAAAGCTTCGCGGCACGGACTACGAAGTCATCGGCTTCCAGCGTCGAAGCATCACAGTCGAAGGCATTCGCTACAGCTGGCATGAATATGTCCTCTTCAACCCTTACAAAGCCATTCGCTACCTTACCGAATACAACGGCCACTGGAATGACATAAGTGTCTGCAAGGAACTTCCTATTGTTCAATTCGCCGCGGCCAACTACCTCGGCGAGATCTACAAGCACTTTCAATCCTCCGACGCCACAACAAACTTCGTCCTTGGCGAATTTCCCTGGCAAGTGCGCGTCGGCGAACATGCCGCGGTCACCGAATACGTCAAGCCGCCGCGCGTCCTTTCAGCCGAAAAAACCGCCAACGAAGTGACGTGGTCTCTCGGCGAGTACATGTACGGCGCCGATATCTGGAAATCTTTCAATCTGCCGGGGAATCCGCCGGAAGCGGTCGGCGTCTATGAAAATCAGCCGTCGCCTGTAAGCGAAAATGTGAAAAGCATTTGGGGCGCCTTTCTCGCGTTCGCCATTTTCCTGGTCGTGCTGATGGCTGGATTTGACCTCATCTCGAACAAAGGCACGGCGTTCGAATCCACTTACTCCCTGAACTCCGGCGAGCCGAAGGGCGAAGCTTCCTTCGTCACCCAGCCGTTTGATTTGGCAGGTCGGACGTCCAATGTGGAAGTCACAACTTCCGCCAATGTCTCAAACTCCTGGATCTATCTCAATTACGCGCTGATCAATCAGGATACCGGCCAGGCGTGGGATTTCGGCCGCGAAGTCAGCTATTACTCGGGTTATGACAGCGATGGTTCGTGGACCGAGGGCAGCCAGAAGGATAGCGTCGTTATTCCCAGTGTCCCCGCAGGTCATTATTATTTGCGCATCGAACCCGAGGTTGATCCCAACCATCCTCCCATCAGCTATTCTGTGCAGGTCAAGCGGGACGTTCCCGTCCTCGGTTTTTTCGGTATTGCTTTTTTGGCTTTGTTGATTCCGGCCATCGCCATCACCTGGCGCTCCATCAGTTTCGAACGCGCTCGCTGGTCCGAGAGCGATCATCCGCCAATGCAGATTCAGCTCGGAAATTCGGAGGAATAAACGATGTTCAGAAAACTTTATCTCGCGTATGGATTCCTGGTCCTCGGAGGCACAGGCTTCGCCCAATATCGGGGCTGGAGCCTCGACAAGATCAACCAGCTGAAGAATGTCCCCAAGTCCGTTCGTGATAATCCCGGCTCCTATCGTTCCGTCTACGGCTTCTATCACCATTACACCGGAGGCAAATAAGATGAACCTCGTTCCGCTCGGCAACGTCATTTCTGCACTCGTTTTCGCCTTTATCGGCATGCTCATCTTCATCATCGCGTTTGTGGTGATGGATAAGCTCACGCCGTACCATCTCTGGAAGGAAATCGTCCAGGAACACAACATGGCGCTCGCCATTCTGGTCGGCGCCATGTCCCTCGGCATTTGCATCATTATTGCCGCGGCTATACATTAGCGCATGGGTATACTGCTCTTCATTTCCGTGCTGCTGGTTGCGGCGTGCGGGCTTATCTATGAGCTCGTCGCGGGCACGCTCGCGAGCTATCTCGTCGGCGACAGCGTCTTTCAGTTCTCCACCATCATCGGCACTTACCTTTTCGCCATGGGCATTGGCAGCGCTCTTTCACGCTACCTGAATCGCGGCCTAGTCTATCGTTTTGTCTGGATCGAGCTCTTGCTCGGCGTCATCGGCGGTTTTTCTTCCGCGCTCTTGATGCTGGCCTTCGCCTTCACGCCGGGCTTCGAACTGATTCTCTACGCCCTCGTCATCGTCATGGGCGTCCTCGTCGGCCTGGAAATTCCGCTACTCATGCGCATCGTTCGCGACCGCTATGAATTCCGCGACGTCATCGCCCATGTTCTCACGTTTGATTATCTCGGCGCTCTCGGTGCTTCTCTGCTTTTTCCCATTCTCCTCGTGCCCCGCCTCGGCCTCGTCCGGTCCGCCATGCTTTTTGGTCTCGTCAATGCCGGTGTCGCTCTCTGGACCACCTATTTGTTTTCCAACCAACTTTCCGGCACGCGCACTCTGCGCGTTGCGTGCCTTGTCGTCTTATGCGCGCTGGGAATTGGCATGGCGGATGCCCGCCGCATCACCGCCACTGCCGAAGACAACATTTACGCCGACGACATCATCTTTGCCCGCGACACGCGCTACCAGCACCTGGTGCTCACTCGATTCAAAGATGATCTTCGCCTCTTTCTTAACGGCCATCTCCAATTCAGCTCCCGCGATGAATACCGCTATCACGAAGCTCTCATCCATCCCGGCCTCGCAGCTGTTCCTGTTCCGCACCGAGTCTTGGTTCTTGGTGGCGGCGACGGCCTCGCCGTCCGCGAAATCCTCAAATATTCGCAGATTGAGAGCATCACCCTCGTCGATCTCGACCCCGAAATGACCAAACTTTTCTCCACGCATCCCGTACTCACCAAGCTCAACGACAAGTCCTTCCTCTCGCCGCGCGTTCATATCATTAACGCCGATGCGTTTCCTTGGGTCGATTCGAACACCGACAATTTCGATTTCATCGTCGTCGATTTTCCCGACCCCACCAACTATTCGCTCGGCAAGCTTTACACCACCGCCTTCTATCGTGCCACCGCTCGCCATCTCAGCGCGCAAGGCCTGATGGTCGTGCAAAGCACCTCGCCGATGTTTGCCCGCGACTCTTTCTGGTGCATCGCGCAAACACTCAAGCAGGCCGGCCTGCAAACGTTTCCCTATCACGTGTACGTTCCGAGTTTCGGCGAGTGGGGATTTGTTCTCGCCGGTACGCACGAATACACTCCGCCGGTGGCGCTGCCCAGCGGTCTCCGTTTCATCAACGTCGAAGGCTTGCCCGCCCTTTTTCAATTTCCTCCGGACATGGCCCCGCTTCCCATGCCTCCCAACCAGCTAAATAGTCAAGTCCTTGTCCGCATGTACGAAAACGATTGGAAGGACATCAGTCATTGAAGGTTGGACGCCGCAAGTTTCTCCGCGCCGGAAGCGCAGCCCTCGTTGGACTCTCCCTCAAAACGGATCGCCCCATCGTCGGCTCCTTCGTCAATGATTCTTTTCAAATGGGTCATCTCCTGCGCGATCGCGCTTCTTTTCCTCCACCGAAACGCATCGAGCGGTTCCCCGTCGTCATCGTTGGGGGAGGCATCGCCGGCCTGAGCGCCGCCTGGCGCCTTCGCAAACGCGGCTTCACCGATTTCGTTTTGCTCGAAATGAATCCCGAAGCTGGAGGCAACGCTCGCTGGGGCGAAAACGAAATCACCGCCTATCCCTGGGCCGCGCACTACGTTCCCGTCCCAGGTCCCAAAGCCGAATACGTCCGCGAGTTATTCGAAGATTTCGGCGTTCTAAGAAATGGCCAGTGGGAGGAGCGCAACCTCTGCTTCGCGCCGCAAGAGCGCCTCTTTCTCTACGGTCGCTGGCAGGACGGCCTTGAGCCCGCCATCGGCCTCACACAAAAGGATCGCGACCAGTTCCAGCATCTCGAAGATCTCTTCGCAAAATTCCGCGCCAGCGGTGAATTTACAATCCCTCTTGAACTCGGCCGGTCCGCAAAGCACCAGGGTCTGGATCGCCTCTCTTTTTCCGACTGGCTCCAGCAGCAAAGCTGCGATTCGCATCTCTTGAACTGGTATATGAACTACGCCTGCCGCGACGACTATGGCGCGCTCGCCAAAGATACTTCCGCCTGGGCCGGCGTTCACTATTTTTCTTCGCGGGAAACCGAAGAAAAAGGTCCGCTCACCTGGCCCGAAGGCAACGGCTGGATCACGCGCCGCCTTCTCGAACGCGTCGGCGAAAATGTCCGCACAGATCAAATGGTCCATCGCATCGCCGAATCAAAACAAGGCGTTAGCGTTTTCGCCGGCGACACCGAATTTCTATCCGAATTCGTAATCTTCGCCGCACCTACATTTCTCGCTCCATACCTGGTCGATGGCTTCCCTCGCCTCCATGATTTCGTTTACTCCCCCTGGCTCACTGCCAATCTCACCATCGAACGCCTCCCCGATTCCCGCGGCGCCGAGCCTACGTGGGACACCGTCTTTCTCGACTCGCCCACTCTCGGCTACGTCGACGCCACGCACCAAAGTCTCCGCACGCACGTCGATCGCACTGTCTGGACTTTCTACTGGGCCCTTGCCGACGGCACTCCTACGCAAAACCGCCAACTGCTCCTCGACAAAGACTGGAATTATTGGAAAGAAGCTATCCTCCACGACCTCGAGCGAGTCCACTCCAACATCCGCCAGTGCGTCTCACGCATCGACGTTATGCGCATGGGCCACGCCATGATCCGCCCCGCCGTCGGCTCCGTTTTTTCCGAAGAGCGCCGCCGCCTCACACGCCGCGACGGCCGCCTGCTCTTCGCCAATTCCGATCTCAGCAGCATCTCCATCTTCGAGGAAGCCCAATACCACGGCGTTGTAGCCGCCGAAACCGTGCTCGGCCGTCTGAGTGGCCGCCGCTAGCTCCGCGACACAGCGCCAAACCAGCGCTGGTATCCCCAAACAAATATTTGCATCCAATGTAAATGCGGGTGCGTACTATATAAGTGAGGTTCTCTGCGGTCATTGGAAAGGGACGAATGCTGCTTCAGCGAAAGCCGGAACTAACCTACGCCGACGTCACGCCCAAAGAGCTCTATTTCAATCGGCGCAAATTCCTCCAAGCCATGGGCTTCGCTGGCGCCGCCGCAATTGCCGGCAAAAATCTTCTCGAACTTGCCTCTCCTGCGCGAGGCGTTTACGCCGCAGCGAAATTCCCAAATTTGGCAAAAAGCCCGTTCAGTACGACGGAAAAGCAGACCACCTTCGAAGACGCAGCGCACTACAACAATTTCTACGAATTTGGCGTGGACAAGGATCAGCCCGCAAAAAACGCTCAGAAATTCCGCACCTCACCCTGGACCGTCTCTGTCGAAGGTGAAGTCAAGACCAAACGCAAGTTCACCATGGACGAAATCCTGAAGCTCGCTCCGCTCGAGGAGCGCATCTACCGGCATCGCTGCGTCGAAGGTTGGTCCATAGTTGTTCCCTGGATCGGCTTTTCTTTCAACGTTGTTGCCAAGCTTGTGGAGCCGACTCCCAAGGCGCAATTCGTGGCCTTTGAATCCTATTGGGATTTGGGTCAAATGCCGCTGGCGAGACCGGAATTGGCGGGCATCCAATTCCCCTATGTGGAGGGTTTGCGCATGGATGAAGCCCTGCATCCGCTGGCGCTTCTCTGCGTCGGCATGTATGACGATTCGCTCCCGAATCAAGACGGCGCACCCGTGCGCATGGTCATTCCCTGGAAGTACGGCTTCAAGAGCATCAAGTCCATCGTCAAAATTAAGTTTGTCGCGAAGGAACCGCCCACTACCTGGAATCTCGCCAACTCTCACGAGTACGGCTTCTATTCCAACGTGAATCCAACCGTCGATCATCCGCGCTGGTCACAAGCCAAAGAGCGCCGCCTCGGGGAAATCTTCAAGCGCAACACGCTCATGTTCAATGGCTACGGAGATCAGGTCGCCAGCCTCTACACCGGCATGAACCTGAAGAAATATTATTGAGGCTGATGCGAAGCGTGCCCTCGCTCCTCTCCAACAAATGGACGAAACTTCCCGTCTTTCTTCTTTGCCTCGTGCCGTTTGGCATCCTCGTTTGGCGCGCGCTCACCGGAAACCTCGGCCCAAATCAAGTCGAGACTCTTCAGCACACGACTGGCGATTGGACGCTCCGCTTCCTCGTCATCACTCTCTGCATCACTCCCATCCGCAAACTCCTAAAGCTCCCCGAACTGATCCGCTTTCGCCGCATGCTCGGCCTGTTTGCTTTTTTCTACGCTTGCCTTCATTTTCTCACCTATCTTGGGCCAGACCAGTCCTTTGATTTGGCGGCCATGGGGAAGGACGTTTACAAACGACCCTTCATCACCGTGGGCTTTACCGCCTTCGTCCTGCTGATTCCGCTCGCGCTAACCTCGACGGCCGGATGGATTCGCCGTCTCGGCGGACGCCGCTGGCAAATGCTGCATCAACTCATCTATGTCAGCGCTGTTTTTGGTGTGATTCACTACTACTGGCTGGTGAAATCCGCGGTCCTGCGCCCGCTAACCTACGGCGCGATTGTCGCCGTTTTGCTGCTCTGGCGCCTGGGCGATTGGCTCATCCGCCGCGGCCGGGCAGTCGCAGCCGCCTCAAAAACGCAGAGCGCTTCCGCAAACACTTAGTGATGGAGGATTGTGCGCGGAGTTACTGATGCCTGCTTGCGAGTGGCTGAAGTGGCGGGCTTGGTTTAGCCGGTAAGGAACCCACCTTCGCAGGTTAGTGAACGGCTGACGCTTCGTCTCCCCGCGTGGCCAACTCCCCAAATTCCAATCCCCAAAACCGCGGCGCCGGCGTCAAGAACTCCACTCCAATTCTTTGTCCCCTTTCGCAGGGCTCCCCCTGGTACACCACGCGGCACTCCAGCTCTTCCAGCGTCTCCGGGTTCGTCAAGACGAGCATCTCCCCGTTATCAATCTCGTGTTTCATCATCAGCAAACCGCCGTGCGCGTTCACCACCACGGTCTCGCACGACTCTTTGAATTTCTTTCCGTTGTGCGCGCGGCCTTGCGCCTGCAACCGCATCTTGTGAAACGCCCGCCCGCTGCGCCGGTGGGTTGGAGAGGTTGTTCCGCTCATACCGCCATCATCGGCCTCTTCCGCAAACATCGTAAACTGGCCCGCAGGACAGGTGTTCCCCACCAGCAACCGACCAGCCGCTCCCGATCTTTCCGCGATCCAACTCCCCAGCAAAACCCTGGCGAGGGAATACTTCCAGAACGGAGAGTCAGGCCCAGAATGGTCTCAGGATTTGCCGCGACTCGGGATAAATCGCGAAAGTGAAGGGAATCGGCTTGCCCGTTTGCCTCCGGTCTCAGTACAGCAGTTTGATCGTGAACTGAGCCGGCCGAGGGCCGCAAGCTGCGTACCGTGCGTTCCGCTCATCTGGGGCAGTCGACAAGAGCATCGAAGGCGAAACAGACGCAAAAGCAACGCTGTCAACGACGGATGTTCGATTTTCCACTTCCTTTACCAACGGAAGCGAATCGCGAGTTGCATGATGCGCGGCGTGACAACTCCAGAAGGGCCGCCAAGCCCAGTGAAATTTTTCGCCGCGTCAGACGTGGCTCTTTGGAAGTTGGCCAGCGTCAGAACCTGTCCATCGCACTAAGCGCGGAGTTCTCCCGCTTCAACTGATCGACCTGCTGCTGCG
This sequence comes from Candidatus Acidiferrum sp., assembly GCA_036521695.1. Classification (GTDB taxonomy): domain Bacteria; phylum Acidobacteriota; class Terriglobia; order Acidiferrales; family UBA7541; genus Acidiferrum. The sequence continues at coordinate 17,410 of DATDHE010000547.1, forward strand.
CCTGCATCTTTTCGCGCGACGCAGGACGCAGGTAAGTTCCGTAGAATGTTACCGCGACGATCGCGGTGGCGACTGCTGCCGCGGCCCCACTGAAGAAACCAACTCTCCTGCCGGGATGCCGGATGGATCCCTCGAGGTCTGGGGAGAATACGATACCTTCGAGCCTGGCACGTTGAAGGAATCGTCCGCGGATGCCGTTATCGGGCCGAGTCTTTACCGTATCCACGAATTCGCGGACCGGACTCACCGTTTGCGGCAGTTCGGAGCGGACGAGTTGGCTGAACTCTTCCCTGGCTTTCTGGCATTCCACGCAATCCTTGGCATGTTCCTGGAGTTCCATGAGTCCCTCGCCAGACAGGAATCCGCCGGCTGCCAAGGCGGCCAACTCCTCGAAATGGGAATGATCAATCATTGCTGCCCGCTGTCTTTCTCTTCGCTTGCCCCTCCTCCTGTGTGCGTCCCACGAAAGACCGCAGTTTCTCTAGTCCCCGATAGTCTCTCCCTCCTTGAAAGCCCGTTATAGCCCGCCAGTTCAATGACCTGCTTTTGTGGGCCGTTCAGCGTTGCCAGCCCTTGCCGGAGCAGATGCTTTAACTCATCTTGTGTGAACCCACCGAGTGTGGAGGCGGTTTCAGGCAAGTGAGTCTCGACCACGTCCAGATTTGGCTGGTCGTCGAATTTTCTCGCGGTCAGGTGCTGCCTGCGGTTGATGACGCGATGATAGGCGTATTGAAGAATCCACACTTTAATAATGCCTTTGGCGGGGTCAAATTGTGCCACTGACCGGAAAATTTCCAGGAAGACGTTTTGCATGACGTCTTCCGCTTCTCCTGGATCACGGACGATCTTGAGGGCGATTCCGAGGACAAGGCGGTGGTAGCGGTTGAACAACACGGCCAGGGCGTCGTTGCAGCCACCCTGTAACTGCGCCATCAGTTCGCTATCGTCCATACCCTTCAACTTGGCGAAAGTTGGAGGCTGAACGGATCGCGAGAATGAGGAACCGGCTGGCGGGACTCACCCGGGTGGCTCATTAGTAGTAAGAAATGCCTCAAAAGGCAACTGTTAGAACTGCTGCTTTACAGACTGCTAGCAGAGGACCAGCCTGCCTATAGTGGGGCGACAATCAAATGCTATCGCGTCCCAATATCGGAACGCGTATAATTCCGCGGATTTTGAGCCTCTTTAAACGAACTGTCATGGGAACGGACAGATGACACCCAGCGTCAGGATCATCCTCGTCGATGACTTCAAACCTTGGCGTACATTTGTGGCTTCCCTGCTTCAACAGAACCCTGAATGGCAGATCGTCTATGAGGCGTCGGATGGACTGGAAGCCGTCCAAAAGGCGGAGCAACTTCAGCCGGACTTGATCGTGCTGGACATCGGGCTTCCGAGCTTGAACGGAATTGAAGCGGCCTCCTCCATCCGCAAGGTTGCTCCGGGGTCGAAAATTCTGTTCTTAAGCGAAAACCGTTTTTCCGATATCGCGGCAGCGGCGTTAAGCGCGGGTGGGACCGGCTACGTGGCCAAATCGGACGGCGCGGACGAATTACTATTGGCGGTAGAAGCTGTTCTTGATGGTAAGCGGTTTGTCAGCAGCAGATTCACGGGTTAGGTCAAAACTCCACCCCTGTGTCGGGGATGTTGAGGTCGCAGGTGCCGTTGCGCCTTCTCCAAGCTGCCGCAACGTGGTTTCTGGAAGGTCAAATTCCGTAAAACCGCATTTCGGGCATACCTGAACCTTTGGGAATGCAAACACGGCGGGCTTGTCCAGATTCATTAGTCCTGAAAAATGGATGATGATCTCTGAACTAAACTCTTGTTGGTTCTCCGAACTGCATGATTTACATCTCATAAGCTTCACCCCCTGCGAAACTATAGTCGAGTACGAGGCTGCGGCTCGCTATGTTCCAGTTTGCCTTCCCGGTTCGGGAATTGTGCCAACCGGGCCGTGAAAAATCTGACAATAAGTGTGTCCGCCGTGCCGATTTGGGCGTTTCGTGCTGCCGATAGGGGCAGCTGCCCTCCGTATCTCAATTTGAGTCACCGCGCGATAACCCTGGATCCGGAAGCTGGCCTGAAAATGCGTTCTGGCACACTGAGATAGCACGAGGCCGGTGTCCTCAGGGCGTCTTGCACGAGAAGCAGCCGTCGGATGCGCTCCTGCCATCCATCACGAGGAACCGAACTATGGCTGTCCGAAATTTCCAGTGTTTTCCTCCGCTATTTGCATCGAGCGCGCTTGTGCGCGAGGTGCGCACGGTTCTAGAATAGGAATCAGCAGCAGAGGGCGATTTTGTAAAAATGCCTTCATCCCGCTGCACATACATACGCTTTAATATCCGAACGATTTTATTCGAAAGGACTCATCGCCCCCGGGAGCCCCATGACGAACCTTGCTGAATTTATAGAGAGTAATCGCGACAAACATCTCTCAGAACTTTGCGAATTCTTAAGAATCCCCAGCGTTAGCGCCAAGAGCGAACACAAGCCGGACATCGAACGCGCGGCTCGCTGGGTGGCCGACAATCTTCGCGGCGCGGGCTTTCAGAAAATCGAAATCGTTCCTACTAATCTTCATCCGCTCGTGTATGCCGAATCTCTCGAAGCTCCCGGCAAGCCTGCCGTCCTTTTTTACGGCCACTACGACGTGCAGCCCGCGGAACCACTCGATCTTTGGACTTCGCCAGCCTTCGAACCCACCGTTCGCAACGGCAATCTCTTCGGCCGCGGCACCGCCGATGACAAAGGCCAGGTCCACATCC
>DATDHE010000548.1:0-6137 GCA_036521695.1 Candidatus Acidiferrum sp.
CGAACTTGACCTTTTCGACTTTTGGCTGCTCGCCCGGAGATGCAGCCACCGGCCGCGCAGCCAAAATCTGATCTGCTTGGGGTGTCTTTGACAATGAAGTTTCGCGTTGCGGCGCAGCGGCTTGCGCCGGTGTAGATGCGGGCACAGCGCGCGCCGCCACTTGTTGTGCAGGGGTGGCAGGCGGCATCTGCTTACAACCCGCGGAGAAGCCCGCGAGTGCAAGAAGAATTCTCGAAGCCGTGCGATTCAAAAACATTGGTTTGTGGATTCGCAAACAGTACTAGGGTTTTCTTCATAGTAGGTCGCTTGTCCCGTGCGCGCTAGGGGAGCGCGCACAACGGACACGAAAGAGATACTAGAACCGTTACGTTCTGCTCGGCCCGGCGGGTCAATGGGATGATCCCTTACGATTGGAGCGAGAGTTCCCGCCGAGTTCGCCCGCCAAAAGCCGCGCCCAGCCAATAGTGGGACCCCAATAGTCGAACCAGGATCGGAAGCTATCCATTTTTGGACGAAAAACGGGCAACCCTTCCGTAATTCGGTAAGGGAAGGGTTGCCGACCACTCAGGAGTTGACGATAACCTTCGAGTGCATGAAACGTCCATCCCATTGTGATTCGCGCAGTCATCAATCCATTCAGAGTGATCGGACGGCGCACGGTTGGTAGCCTGCGAGTGACACACTTCGCGCAAAGAGCAAAATCTGTAGTCCCTCGGCACTATCATGACACTGCCACCCTCTGTGCCCTACTGCAGGGCAATGCTCGCGACCACTTTCGTTACAGAACGATCGAATTCGAACCCGGCTCAGTCATCTATCGCCCCCCAGGCGAGGGGCACTCACACGAATTTGGACAGGACGGCATGGTCGCGATAGTAATCGAAATCCCGTCGTCGCGACTTGATGATGATCCTGCGTTGCGCTTCCTTTCCGAGCTTCGTTTCGAACAGAACGTTCCAATGCTGGCGAACGTGGCTCAGCTCCTCGGTAGTCTGAGAAACTCAGCTACAGCCGAAGCTGACCTGGAAGAGCATTGCTTCTCATTCCTTACTGTTTTCAATCGAGTCGGCGAAGAGGCCTCCGGTAGCGCCGGACTGGACCGTGTACGAAAACTATTAGACGAATGCTCCACGGAGAAGCAATCTCTTTCGGAGTTAGGCGCAATCGCAGAATTGCATCCTGCGTATCTGGTGAACGCCTTTCGCAAACGCTTTGGGTGCAGCATCGGGCAGTACAGGCGGCGCCGCCGATTAGAACTTGCTATAAAGCAGATCTGGAACACACGATTACCGCTGTCAGAAATCGCCCTTGAGACCGGCTTCTACGACCAGAGTCACTGCACCAATGAGATGCGCCGGCACCTGCAACTAACACCAGCGCAAATTCGCGGCATAATGGCCAGGGACCTTTAGTTCTTCCAAGACAGATGCATGGCTCTGTGCGAAGCTGCAACGCGACGCTGCACATGTCATGTACGGGCTGGAAATGAACCCTGACAGGTAATCGCCTCACATACTCAAGAAGGAAGGACAAGATCGGTCATGACTAGATGTGATTGTTGGCGGCGTGGTTTCTTGACAACACTGGAGCTCGTCACAGCCTGCGCAGTAATCTTGGTGGCTAGTCCGGTAGCTAACTCTCAGGCCGAGCACCAAATCGGCGAACAGGAAGTGGCCTTTCGTGTGGGTTCAGTGACTCTATCCGGTACTCTGCTGCGCCCCACCTGCGTAGGCTCTCGGCCCGCGATTGCCCTGCTGCATGGATCGGGACCTGGTCCTCGGCAACAGTTGCGGGTATTCGCTGAGCGGTTCGCGCGCATAGGTTTTGCAGCGCTAATTTTTGACAAACGAGGTTCTGGCACATCAGGAGGCTCCTGGACAGAAGAATCGTTGGACGATCTAGCGGATGATGCACTTGCCGCTGTGGCCTTTCTCAAAACTCAGCCTTGCATCGACACCCACCGCGTGGGCGTATGGGGCATCAGTCAGGCAGGGTGGGTAATTCCCCATGCCGCGGCTCGCGCGCCAGACGCGTTCGCTTTCGCAGTCATTGTTACGGGGGGTGGGGTGAAACCACTCGAGACCGAAGAATATGATTATGCTGCCGCACTTGACCAAGCAGGCGTCACTCGTGACGATCACCGGACCGCTTTCGCACTTGTCGAAAAATACTTTTCATATTTAAGGACTGGCGATGACCGTTCCGGGATGGAACATGCGATCCAAGAGGCGCGTGAGAAATCGTGGTTCAGGGCTGTCGATGTTAGTCGCGTCCTCCCACCGGAATCAGCACGTAGCAAATGGGAGTGGGTGGCAACCTACGATCCAACCCTCGATATACAACGGATGACTATGCCCGTGCTGGTTTTGATCGGAGGCAAAGACCGTCCCGCTTTGAGCATGAAATTGAATGATGAGTGGCGCAGCAATCTCACTCAGAGCGGCAACGCAGATTCCACGGTGGTGGAGTTCCTAAACGCGGATCACGGCGCCACCATGGCCGGTACGCATCATACTGTTTATAGTGGCGGGCCTCCGACGTACGTGCCTGGATACCTGGAGATGGTTGACGCGTGGCTAAAGGCCCACGATACTCCGGTAGCCGCGCACGGAGTGCGTAAGTCACGCGTAGAGCGGTCGCCACATTGTGATGATTTCCCAGTTGGAGAGTAACGGGCAACCCTGAAGTTATTGGGTCAGATTCTCAATTTCTTGTTTGCCGACTAACCGTCCAATTGGCGCCAATCGAGCGGGAAGAAACCATCCCAAGACTACTCATAACGCAACGCCACAAGGGGATCGACCCGTGTCGGGGCGAGCCGGAACGTAACTCGCGAGAAGAGCTACGCCGACAACCTTTTTCACCAAACGCCGCAGCAGTTGCTGTTAGTTATTCAAACCTCAATGCCACCAGCGGATCCATTCGCGCCGCGCGCCATGCGGGCACATAGCAACCCAGGATTGTCACGATCAAAAGCACGGCCGCCGCCATGAGTAAGGTAAGTGCATCTGTTGCGCTCACACCAACTAGCAAGCTCTGCATCGTGCGGTGCAGCATGAGTGCCATCCCTTCACCCACTGCCAATCCTAGAACGACAAGCCGCAGCCCGTTCTTCATCACCATCGACAAGACTTGCCAGCGCGCCGCTCCCAGTGCCACGCGGATGCCGATCTCCTGCGTCCTCTGCGCCACCGAGTACGAAATCACTCCATACAGGCCCACCGCCGCCAAGACCAATGCCAATGCGGCGAATGCCCCCAGCAGCATCATGTAAAAGCGCCGCTGCCCCAGCGAATCAGCAAGCAGAGTCTGAAACATCACGGGCTGTCCCACCAGTGCATCACGGTCAATTCCTTGAACCAGCTTGCGCGCTGGTTGTCCCAGCGCTGCTGGAGATACCTGCGCGCGAATTACCAGCGTCGCGCCATCCATACCGGCCTGCGACAACGGCACGTAGAAGGTCGGCGCGATGGGAGCGTCCAATCCAAAGTGTCGCACGTCTCCCACGATGCCCACGATCTCTCCTTCATTTTTTTCATATCCGCCGTTCGCGCCAAAGTTCACTTTCTGCCCAATCGCATCGCCGGCTGGGAAAAACATGCGCGCCGCCGTTTCACTGATCAGCAGAACGCGGGAGGCGCCCAAACGGTCGGCATCGGTAAACGTTCGCCCTCTGCGCAGCGGAATGCCGAGGGTTCGAAAACAATTCGGCGTGACCCAGCGCAATTCCGCCGACGGCTGGTCCTTCTCCGGTATATTTCTGCCTGCCACGCTGAAGCTGCTGCTCCAATCATCCCCGGACAGCGGCAATGGCGTCGTCGCGGCTACCGACGTGACTCCAGGCAAGCCGCGCAGCGCTGCTACCGTCTGATCCCAGTAGCTTTCCAGCGCTCGGCTATTCTTGTAGTGGGCATCCGGGACGCTGACGTCAAGCGTCAAGACGCCTTGGGGTTCAAAACCCGGGCTTAGCGACCTCAGGCCCACGAAGCTACGGACAAGTAGTCCCGCGCCTGCGAGCAACATCATGGAAAGGGCAACTTCTCCCACAAGGAGAATGCTGCGAGCGCGGCCCGATTCGCGCGAGGATGAGCCGGACATTTTGAGCAAGCCGCTGACTTCCATTCTCGAAGATCGCAGCGCTGGGATCACGGCGAACAACAGCGCGCTCACCACCGAAACACCTAGAGTGAATACCAACACCGTCGTGTTCAGTCCTATGCTCGCCAAGCGCGGGATATCTTTCGGTCCAAAACGCACAATCGCCAGAAGCGCCCAATGCGCCAGCAGCAGGCTGGCTGCCCCGGCAAATGTCGCCAGCATCAAACTCTCCGTCAGAATCTGTCGCACGATTCTCAAGCGCCCGGCGCCCAGCGCGCGTCGCATTGCTATTTCACGCTGCCGCGCCGTAGCCCGGGCCAAAAGCAAATTGGATACGTTGGCGCACGCAATCAGCGCCACAAGGCCCACCGCTCCCAGGAGCACCAGCAGCGCCGGGCGAATATCGCCTACCATTCGGCGGCTCAAACGCTCCGCCTGCACGCCCCACTTTCCGTCCTTGTCCGGATAAAGCCGCCGTAATTCAGCCATGATGGCAACCAAATCCTCATTCGCCTGAGCCACGGAGACGCCCGGTTTCAGCCGTCCAAGCACTTGCAAATAATGTGCCCCTCGTTGCGTCATCACCTTGTCGTCAAAACCGATCGGCAAATACACATCGCTGCCCCGCAGCGGAAATCGAAAGTCCCGCGGCATTACGCCGATGATTTTGTAGGGTTCGCTGTCTAGTTCGATCGTCTTTCCAACCGCGTCCGGCATGCCTCCGAACTCCGCTTGCCAAAAGTCGTAGCCCAGTATCGCGATGTGATCGGCGCCCTTGCGATTTTCCTCCGCCGTAAACTCTCGTCCGACGATGGGGTGTGCCTGCAGAGTGGGGAAGATGCCTGCCATGGTGACGACGGCGCGCACGCGTCTCGCGTCGCCTCGTCCAGTGAGCGCGCGCTCGCTTGTATGGAACGCAAACATCGAGGTGAACGACCGGTTCTGGTCGCGCCAGTCAAAAAAATCGGGTGGAGAGCAGGAAAAAGGCGTCGTCACGCCGCCCCTCTGCCACATGGAAACTACACTCAGCAACTGGTCCGCATTGCTGTACGACAGCGGCCGGAGCAACACCGCTTCGATCACGCTGAACATGGCCGTGTTAGCGCCGATGCCCAAGGCCAAAGCGAGCAAGGCGATGCTCGTAAAGCCGGGATTCTTAGCAAGCATCCGCTGGCCAAAGCGAAAGTCCTGCCAAAGATGATCCCACCACAACCAGCGCCTTGCTTCGTAAAAACGTTCCTCAATTTGCATGACATTGCCGAAGGAACGACGTGTCGCCGCTCGGGCGTCCTCCTCGCTCAAGCCTTGCCCCCGCAAACGCTCCGTCTCCAACTGGATGTGGGCTTTGATTTCGTCGCCGAAGTCGCTCGACTTGCGCTTCGGCCCGAACCATTCTCCGAACACAGTTACACCTCACCGGACTCCAGAATCCGTCCGATCGCTGCCGCCAGCCGCTTCCATTTGGTGGTTTCTTTCCCTAGCTGCTTGCGTCCCGCTGCGGTCAGGGAATAAAACCGCGCTTTGCGATTGTTCGTGGAGATTCCCCACTTCGCGGAAATCCAGCCGCGCTCCTCCAGGCGTTGGAGCGCAGGGTAGAGGGCTCCATGCTCGACCAGGAGCTCTTCATCGGAGGTCTGCTGGATGGCGCGCGCGATGCCTTGGCCATGCTGCAGGCCGAATATGAGGGTGCGCAGGATGAGCAAATCAAGAGTGCCTTGCAAGAGTTCGAGGCGCTCCTTTTCGCTTTGGGTCGACATTTGACACGAGCGTACGCCCGCTTGGGTAAGATGTCAACAGGAGAAAACAGATGGTGGATTCAAGAATTTCGCGCGTGTGGCAGATGAGAGGAGTTCCAAGGCATCCTATTCTTCATTCCGCCACGAATCCACCTCGCTTTAACCGCCAAATCCAGGGGCCAGTTCACCCAACTGGACGAGTTACGGGCAACTCTTCCGTGATCGGATAAGGGAAGGGTTGCCGACAACACACGAACGAATGACTCGCAACGCGAAGAAGCTCGGCGTAGAGCTCGAAGAGCG
>DATDHE010000549.1:0-3003 GCA_036521695.1 Candidatus Acidiferrum sp.
GCGCAACGCCAGGCTCTGCCGGAACGCGAGTCCGCCTCAAGTTCGTGACTGTCTGGACATGTCGGGCAGGCCGAGTAGTCTAGAAAGTGAAGGAGTGGCCATGCCATCCAAGACTCTTCGTAGTGAGAAACTTGATCTCCGGTTGACACGCAAGGGTAACGCACGCATGCCGCATTGCGCTCGAAATAGTTACAAGATAAGTAAGCCGCCGCATTTGCTTCGAGCAAGGATAAGCCTACTGCGAGCCTTTCAGTGCCATACGGACTGTTCTTATGTCGAGAAACATTCTTTGGGGACCGCTCTCGGCCGTACCCTCCAGGGCGATGAAACCATAGCGCGCATACCACTCGACCCGGTCCCGATATGCATCCGTAATGATGCAGCGACATCCCACAGCGTCTGCTACTCGAAGTGCGATTTTCAAGGCTTCGGAAATGAGAGCATGCCCAAGACCCTTTCCTGAGAATCGCCGGTCTACCGCAAGGCGTGCAAGTAAGATTAGCGGCAAGTCATATGGCGGGAGCCCGCGCACATATTTCTTTGGGAAAGCGTCTCGTGGCACACTTGCTGTCGCAAGAGTGAAATACCCAATCACGCTGAGCGGAGCCCCCTCATCAAGCGCCACATAAGTCACTCCGATGGAGCTTTTCTGCTGATTAGCCCAGGCATGGCGCTTCAGATAGTTGTTGAGCGCCTCATCGCCGCAGTCGAAGGCCGCGACCTCGTCCTGCTCTTCGAGCCGACGTATGAGAACGGCCACTCAGCCTCTCATTGCCCGGATAAGGGTTTCCGTTGGATTAGCCGGTTCTCTCGATGCAAGATCTGCGAGACTCTCTAACTCGCACGGTGTCCAAGGGATCTCCACGCGTGGGAGTGCGAGTTCAGGGGCGACGCGTTCAAGGCGCGGAAACACCAATTCCTTCCGCTCACCCGTTTCAGCTTCACTAAAAATGCGGTGACCGCGCTTTCTTTCCCATACTGCCCAGCGGAACAACGCCACGGCATCAGAAAGAAAATCCGTGTTGCTAGTAAGCTGCAACTCTTGCTTCAAACCGCGAACCATGCGGTCTTCAGCAGGAGCCAAATCAGCCTGAAACCTTGACTTGCGCGCAGCCCGTTCAGTTTGCGGCTGCTTCCTAATCTGCTTGGTTTTTGACGCCATCATTGGACTATCCTTTTATACTCCAAATCCACTCCTATACTACTACATATTGAATGTTGTTTCGAGTCCTCGCTGAGCCCAAGCCACCACACCCTGTATCGCATCCTCAACCGGGTCCTAAAACGAGGACGCCTCACGGACCACTGCGAGAACGCGGCATCTCAACCAGAAACCGGGCGTGCCGACGAGTACAGACCGTGCCAGAATTTCCGGAACTTCCCTTAGTTTGGTTGCAAACTGTTTGCAACTAGCATCTGATAATTTGACCACCACTGGTGGGAAGTGGGAACCCGACCGTTAGAGCGGTCGAGTTCCCTGTGTGGCAGACCTTCATCAGGCAGCCAAACATCAATAGGTGTTCAAGCTGCCATGATCGGTCGCCGTTGTCCAGCCCCACCTTGGGGCGAGGATGGCGGCCCACACCGAAGTTGTCCTCCGTCAACGAGTTTGCCGTGCCGGCGGCTGTGGCCAGGTCTTCTGGATCTGTCGCCATTGTGACCGGGGACAGCACTACTGCAGCAACCTTTGTCGACAGCAAACGCGCCGGCAACAACACCGCCTGGCCAACCGCCGTCACCAGCAGAGCCCGGAAGGGCGCCAGGACCATCGCGATCGCCAGCGCGCGTATCGGTGGCCCCACTCATCACCTCGCGTGACGGATGTATCTTCCCTGATGCTTTCCTTCGCGGGCAGAATGCCGCTGCCATGTGCGCTTCCGATCCGGAATCTGCACGCCCAAGAGAACGGCGCCCTGCAGCGGCACCACGGCTTACTTCGCTGTGTCCTCTGCGGCCGCCGGGGACGTTTCGTGGAACCGTTCCCCCGAATCTTCCGGAGGTGAGCATGCTCAGCAGTGAACAGCGCGTAAAGATCCGTCACTGGTTCTACGCCGAACATTGGAAAGTTGGCACCATCGCGCAGGAACTCGGGTTGCACCCAGATACCGTCCGCCATGGACAAGTGGACTGGGCCCATTTCGGCGAAGTCCCCGTCGGCCGCGCCCGTCGGCGTCTGTCCTGTTTTCTGATCACGCTTTCCTACTCGCGCGCCCTGTATCTGGAATTCTTCTTCGATCAAAGTATGGAAAACTTTCTGCGTGGTCATGTCCACGCGTTTCACGCTTGGTCAGGGCAACCGCGAATCCTTTTGTACGATAACCTCCGCAGCGCCGTGCTGGAACGTCGCGGCGACCAGATTCACTTTCATCCTCGACTGTTGGACTTGTGCTCGCATTATCATTTCGCTCCTCGTCCCTGCCAGGTACGGGCAGCCAATCAAAAGGCTTATGTTTCATATTGCACCTCATCCTGCCAATGCAACGTTGAAAGCCGGTTGCCTGGCCCGTCTGCCTCCGCGGCCTTTGAGAATCGCACCTTTTTCCAGCGGTTCATATAGACAGCGGCGAAAATTGTCGTAACGGTGCTTTTGCAGTCGACCCTCTCTAGCCCAGAGGTTGATTGTGGTGGTTGTCACACCGTGCCGCACGCTCATCTCTTTAGTAGTGAGGAGCCCCCTGGCTCGCAGCCTTCTGTAACGACACTTCAGATTAAAGGCCTGTCGGATGTGAGCAATCTTTTTGAGGTTGAACGGTTCGTTCTGCCAAGTCCGTCGCCCTTCCTGGTTCAGAACCTCGGCAACCTCGCGATCACAGTAGTGGTCCAAGAGTTGATTGATCTCGGCAGTGAACCATCATCGGCGGGCCAAAAGCTGTGGAAAAGACGGGCAAAGAAGCCCTTGGAAATCAAAAACCGATTTCCACTTTCCCACAGCTCCAACAACAACAATCTTCCCCTTGACGATCGCGATCACTTTCTGCAAACTCCCCCGGCCAGCGTCGCTTC
>DATDHE010000550.1:0-2009 GCA_036521695.1 Candidatus Acidiferrum sp.
AGTGCCCGTCAGTGTAATTCCCAGCGGATGCCTCTCGATTGACGCGGCGTTGGGCGTCGGCGGGTTCCCACGCGGACGTGTGATTGAGATCTACGGGCCGGAATCGGGCGGTAAGACCACCATGACGTTGCATGTCATTGCGGAGGCGCAAAAGCTGGGCGGGCAGGCGGCGTTCATCGACGCAGAGCATGCGCTTGATCCGGTATATGCGCGCAAGCTGGGCGTGGACGTGGACAATCTGCTGGTCTCGCAGCCGGATAACGGCGAGCAGGCTTTGGAGATTGCCGAAACGCTGATTCGTTCTGGCGGTGTCGATATTGTTGTCGTGGACTCGGTTGCCGCGCTTGTGCCGAAGGCGGAACTTGAAGGTGATATGGGCGATCCGCAGATGGGCTTGCAGGCGCGGCTGATGTCGCAAGCGCTGCGCAAGCTTACCGCGATTGTTTCGAAGTCGCGCACTTGTTTGATTTTCATCAACCAGATACGCGAAAAAATCGGCGTCATGTTTGGCAATCCGGAAACTACTACCGGCGGCCGCGCGCTGAAGTTTTATGCATCCATGCGCATTGATATCCGGCGCATCCAGGCCATCAAGGAAGGCGATGTAGTTGTGGGCTCGCGCACGCGCGCCAAGGTTGTGAAAAATAAGGTAGCGGCACCTTTCCGCGAAGCGGAGTTTGACATCGTTTATGGCGAGGGCATTTCGCGCGAAGGCGATTTGATTGATCTCGGCGTGGACAAGGGATTGGTCGAGAAGAGCGGCACGTGGCTCAGCTTTGGCGGCGAGCGCATGGGCCAGGGCCGCGAAAACGCGCGTACCTTCTTGAAGGAACATAAAGACATCCGCGACAAACTGGAAAACGCTCTGCGCAAGAAGCTCGAGATTACGATTCCGGGTGGCTCGAACGTCGCTGCGCCGGGTCCGAACGGTCATGCTGCTGCGCCTGCGCACGGCGACAAACCACCTATGAAGGCCACCGCAGCTGCCGCAACGTCAGGCGGAGCCGACGCCAGCAAAGCTCGTCCGACACGCTAACCGATAACACGAGCGACAACCTCTGGGGAGGTATTCTTCGAAACCTCGGGGCACGATACTTAGTGCCCCTCTCTCTTTTTAGCGCTGTTGATTGTACGGAGTGAAGCCTTCCCACTCGATGGGCGTATACGTATTTTTGAGCGATGTCTCAAGAAGCTCCTTATAGATACCCTCGCCGTTGGAGCTGTTGGTCATGATGAGGATGCCGGTCTGGGCCTCGTCGAAGCAGACCGTGTAGTTTCGCCAGCCGTCATCGTGGCCTTCTTTGAAGAAAGCCTTGCCGTGCGGGGTCCAGTACAATCCCCACGCCAATCCGTAACTTAAGCGAATCGGTTTGTTCTCTTCCGTGGTTTCCGTTGAAAGCGGAGGGAATTCGTGCTTCGAAAGAATCTGAATCTGTGAGCTCAACATGGTTTCCCGGGTCTCCTTGCGGAGACCATTTCCCTGCATCACCGCCTGCACAAACAGCGCAAAGTCGCGCGGCGTGGTTAGCATCGAGCCCGCGGCATCGGCCCGCAGCCGCCGTTGCGGGCCCAGGGAGTTCTCTTGCTCGTCGTATCCCTCGGCGTGATCGCTTTCAAATCCCAACTTCCAGGTCATGCTTGTGCGCGTCATCCCCAACGGCTTGAAGACGCGTTCCAGCATCAAGTCGCTCAACTTCTTCTTTGAGACCGTTTCTACGACTAGCTGCAGTAGGTCGATGCCTTCGCCGGAATAGGCGAAACGCGAGCCTGGCTCAAAGTGGATGTGCAGTTTCTTATTGTCCTCAAAGAACCGCCAATTTGGGAATCCGCTGGTATGCTCCAAGAGCATTCTCGCGGTGATCTCTTTCCACCGTTCATCGCCCGCCAGGTCTTTGTAGTCCGAGTATTCAGGGAGAGGCTTGGGCAGATACTCCGATATGGGCTTGTCGAGGTCGAGTACTCGCTCTTGCACAAGCTGCATAACCATGTAAGCAAAAGCCACTTTCGTG
>DATDHE010000551.1:0-3036 GCA_036521695.1 Candidatus Acidiferrum sp.
GGGCTGTTGTGCGCTCATGACACCCACGGCCCCGATTAAGGTAACGATCCAAACGATTCGCACTGTAGTTCTCCTATGTTTAAGATATCCGAAACACGCGCGATCCGGAACAGATTATACGACATCCGAGATCTGGTAGACGTGGTATTCAGCAGAGCACTTTTGTGCCGCAATGCGGCCCGCGTGGAGGCCGGCGCGCCCGGATCGACCACGATTTCGAAACGCCGATCACGCCTGAATCGTCGCTCCCCTCAGGCTGCCGCCTTTTCCGGCCTGGAGCGCGAGACCTCATCTGTTATTGCCATCTCGGTCTGAAGGGACTTGAATTCCTCAAGTTCCGGTGGGCGCTTGAAATTGCTGAGGTACTCTTTGGCCATCTTTTTGGAAGCTGGGGTGTTTTGCAGCCAAAGACTCTCCACTGCGAGGTAGTAGGCACGTTCGCTCGGTGGATCGCTCTCTAAAATGGCATGCCGCGCATAGCCCTCAGCGACCGTAAACTGTTTCAGCAACAGATAAGACTCCGCCAAGTCGCAGTAGAGTTCAGAGCTTGGCGAAAGTTCCTCACAGGCGCGCATGTACGATATGCCGCGGCCCAGCCGCGCGCTGCTTTCGTCGTTCAGGGTCCGGCTGCGGAGACCGGTCGGCCTTGCGTTCTCATACAGTGAGCTCGCGTTGCTGTGGATTACGCGCATGAGCTCGATATAACCGGATGCCCGCAGAGTTTCCACGTACAGATAGCGCACCATGCGGTGATCGTGGGCAGAGATCCCGGAGCGGCTACACTCACCGTCGAGGTCTCCTACCAGCCTCTCTGCGTCGCCTGCTACCAGTTCGATCCGGCATTCGGGAACCAGAGACCAGGCATCACGGTTGTATCGGGCTAACGCGGCTACACGCGCAACGCGCGCAGGGAAGGATATTGAATTCGAAAGTAGGCTTTTCTTTTCCCGCAAGGGAAGCGCGGCCGCATCCCCAACCCGGGGGGCCGTATCGGGAGCTTTCTCTCCGAGAAGCTCGGTGAGCATGAGCACGGAGCGCGCTACATTGCCAGTTTGTGCCCACACAATGGCTTCTCACGAAAATAAAAACGCGCCTCTTTGGAATCAAGGCGTTGCGCGGCCTGCTCGCGCGTGGACTCGGCGCACGATGCGCGGCCATTTTCATCGTCGGGGGTGCACGGCCCCGGTCATAGATGTTTCGTTGTATGCGGCCTGGCGGCGCAGAGGCTCGGTCTTCTCAGAGCCGGGGAAGTCCTGTAATTGGCGGAAGCAGTCGATGGCGCGCATTTGCTCCTTCTCGCTTCCGACCAGAGCATGCGCAACTCCCTCCGCGAGCAACACTGCCTGCCGCAACTCATCCGTAATCTGAAGGCTGCTGCCTCCCTGCCGCCCACAGCCGGGAATGCAGTGCGGGGGAATGGAAGCCCGGAAGAAACTAAAGTTAAAAGCCGCCGTTTCCAACGAGGAGGTCCGCGTCGTGGCGTCCTCGCCCATCCCGGGAGCCGTCCCGGCAAATTGCGCAAACAGGGTGGCGCCCTGGCGCAACGACGAAAAGCCATCGATCTGGTCGTTGGTCATTTCCGGATAGCGCATCCGAAACAGAAACTTGAAGGCTACGCGCTCGGCGGAGAGTTGCATGGCGTCGATGCCTGTCGCGATATCGGTTGAAGCGGCCACAGCCACCGATTTCACTCGTCCTCCATGCGCTGCAAGATGCAGGGTGATCGATTTTTCGCCGGCTGTTCTCGCCGTCCCGGAAATCACGGGTTCGCCAGCATTGAACCACTGCAACATGCTCATTAGAAAACGCAACACGGAACCGATGTCGATTCCCTTCGAGGTTTTGAACTGCAGGTTTTGGATGGCATCGTTCAGCCTGACGTCATGCAATTTCCACTCCAGGCAGAGATCGTCCGCCCGGGGCGACAACCGCAGCGATTCCGCCTCTTTCGACAGAAATTCGCTGATAATCGCCGGTTCGTACTTGGCGGGCGGAGTCGGACGAAGCAACAGAAGCCGTGGCTCCCATATCGGGAGCCCGAGCTCGTGACCAGCTCGGGCGAGGGCATCCAACACTAAATCTGTGGCGAGGCCGGTTTGCTCCCCCGAAGCAGTCTCCTCCTTCAAAGGGTGCATATTCCATCTCGTCGTGTTGGTGAGGCTGCCATACCATTCCCCGCGTTTCCACTCGCGCCACAGAAGGCGGGCCAGGAGGAGCAGCAGCCCGAGAACCGCCAAGGTGATGACCGTGAGCAGGAAGTGCCGCAGCCAGTCGGGAAAGAGGAGTTTCAAAACATCCACAACGCCGATGGACCGTGCTCTTTTCAGAATGTCCCTTGCACGCGCCTGTTGTGATTGCCCCGCAAAGCCGCCTGTCCACCTCGAGGCCAGTGCGATAGCATCCTTTTTGTCGCCGACCAGGAGCTTCGCATCGGCGGACTCGAGGTCCTGGTCGATCAGCCGCGCTGCGGCTTGCCGGATGCAAGTCTTCGCGGCCTCGTTTTCCGGGTCGAGCTTCAGGGCGGCATCGCAACTGGCTTGTGCTTCGGAGACGCGTCCCACTGTTAAATCATTCTGCCCAACCGAAACCAAGGCCTTCACCTGCTCTTTCGCCGGCTGCAATTGCGCCTGACAGAAAGCAGTGTCCGCGAGGGGAAGAAAGAGAGCCGCCGCGATCACGACAGCAGTGTGCATCTAAGACCTCCATTTTGTGACGTGTCGATTTCGCGGTAATGTCCTCGTCCGCGTCTTGAACGCCGCAAGGGGTGCAACTATCGTGCCAACCGCAATCCAAACGCTCATCCGCAAGTCCCTGAAATCTTACGAAAGCGAAATTTGCGACTGACTTCCCGTTAACCGATCGGTTAGAATCGCCAATCCGAATGGATTGATTCGGCACTCTACCTTCGTACTCCAGTTGGGTTTGTTACATGCACGGGTGCCCGTTCATATCACGAATGCCGGCAGGTTAAAGACGGAGCGCCGACCACAGTTCAACGCCTCCGATCTCTCCCCTTCGCGAAGCTTCAACTCCAAC
>DATDHE010000552.1:0-12581 GCA_036521695.1 Candidatus Acidiferrum sp.
AGGATTGTGGAGCGGAGAAGTTTGCGATGGCGGTCGTGCGTGCCGCGGAGATCGACGAGAGTGGGGACGCCGGACGCGCCGATGGCCACGTTGATCAGACCCAAGCGCCAGGGGCGGCCAAAGGTGTCGCTGATAATAACGGCGAGGCGCTTACCGGTTTCCTTGCGCAATGCGTCGGCGAGTCGGCGGGCGGAACAGTCGGGATTTTTCGGCAGGAGAGTGACGAAATCGCGACCGCCGACGTTCGAATGGTCCACGCCTGCATTGGCGCAAACGAGACCGTGATGCGTTTCGACGATGAGAACGCGCTCCGCGCGCACAATGCGCCGAGATTCGCGGAGGACTACCTCGATGAAACGCGGATCGTTCACGAGTTTTTTTGCCAGGGTTAGGGCTTGGGAGGAAGGTCCGAACTGGGACAGGCGAACGATGCGGCCTTCAACTTTTGAAATGATTTTTTGGGCGATCACCAGAACGTCGCCGTGTTCGAAGTTGATTTTCGCGCGGCGAGCGGCAAGAGCAATCAGTTTAGGTAGGTTCTGACCCTTACGAATTTCCGGCAGACCGGGAATGACGAAGAGAGAAATCGGCGATGAAGCGGAAAGTGCTCGCTTCGGCTTGGGCGGACGCGAAGATTGGTTTGCCATGTTCGGAAGGATGAATCTTACGCGAGATGGGCTGCTGATTTCACACCGAAGCCGAAATTAAGCAGCGAAAATTAAGCAGCGGAAATAGAGAGGCGGAGCGCCTGCCGTTTGGCAAACGCCCCGGAGCGGAAAACGAGAAGGACGACTACTTGTCCTTCTTTGGAGGCTTGTCTTCCTTAGCAGGCTTTGCCGGTTTCGGAGGATTCTTTTTCTCCGTTTGTTGTTGCTGCTTGAGTTTCGCCTCTTCGGCGTCGTGCTTTTTCTCCAGCTCTTCGAGCTGCTGCTGGTGCTGTTGATTTAGCTTTTGCTGAGCTTGCTCATCAGCCGCCTTCTTGGCGAGTTCGGCACGCTCTTGTTGTTGTTGCTGCTCGACTTTTTGACGTTCGAGGTCTTGTTGACCGCGCAGATCCTGCACTTGCTGCTGATGTTTCTGGTCGAGCTGCGGATTTGCGGTGGTCATGGTGGCCGGTGCGTTGGGCCGCGCTGCCGGCGGACGATTGGGATTGTTGACGGACGGCGTGACCGACTTGTTGGCGGCGCTCACCGGCGTAGCTGGCTTGTTTGGATTAGGCTGAACACCCTTGGCCTGAATGGCTTGTGGCTTGGCCGGCGGAGCGATCTTGATAATGGGGCGCGCTTGCGCCGTCTCAGACTGAAGCTGACGGGCTTCTGACATGGCAAGAGGCCTGCCGCCATTGGCCTGAATCGCTTCCTGTCGCTTGGCGAACGACGGAGGTGGCGGAGGTGGAGCGGTCTTTGCAACTACGGCGCGGCTTTGCAGCGCAACGGGAGGCCGCACTGTCGCGGTAACCCCAGCGCCAAGAACGGCCTGCCTCGAAGGCACAACAGCTGGTGTGGTCGCGACAACTGGCGCAGCAGCTACCTCCCTCGCGTTGAAGGAGACTGCGTTTCTCGAAACGGATTGAGCGGAGGTAAAAGCTTGAGGCGTCGTGACGGACACAGCTCCCGTAACGCGCTGATTGACGTAGGTAACGTTGGTGACCGTGGTTTTGTTGATCACCGTGGTGTTGTAATAGTTGTTCACGACAGTGGTTTCCACTCGCGTGTTGGAGACGTTGATGTTCGTCACGTAGGCGCGGCTGACGTGATAGGACGGGACGTAGACTTCCCGCGGACCGAGTGGGAACCAGCCCACGCTGACGCCAGCGGCAAAACCGCCACCGACTCCAATGCCTACCGCGAAATGCGGGCCGCCGACCCAGGCAACGAGCGCGGGCGCGTAAACCGGCCGGACGTAAACTGCACCGACAACGACCGGGCGTGGTGGGGCAGGCACCCAACCCCAAACGCCGCCAACGGTTACCCAGCGGCCGTAGT
Organism: Candidatus Acidiferrum sp.; assembly: GCA_036521695.1. Lineage (GTDB taxonomy): Bacteria > Acidobacteriota > Terriglobia > Acidiferrales > UBA7541 > Acidiferrum. The sequence goes on from DATDHE010000552.1 coordinate 1,986, forward strand.
GGAATGGAGCAAAACCCCAAGGTGCATCATCGACCCAGGTGTAACCCCAGGGGGCGATATAGGCCCAGTGGCCATAGTGATAAGGAGCCCAGCCAACAACGGCAACGTGTGGGAACCAGACGGTGCCGTATTCCGGAGTGGGGCGCCAGCCGCCGTATTCGTCGAGGTCTTCGTAGCCGATGACGTCGTCCGAAACGTAGCGCGCGGAAACAGAATTGTCGATGCGAGCATCGCGCTCGGCACACCAGGTGTCAAAATCGTCGCTCGAGTTGTCCCAGCTTTCGACGTCGGCGTCAATTTGATCAGTGCCATTGAAGGTGCCGACTTCCCGAGGATGGATAGTGTAGGCCGAGCCGCCCCCGGTGACTTCGCCCTGGCCATCGCGGACAATAACAACGGTGGCGTCGCCAGCTTCGTTGACGTTGACCTTGTAATTGCCTGCACGGAGTAAGGTGAAAGCTAGGTTAGGAGTATCGACTTCAAAGGTCTCATCATCGCCGAGGCGGCGAACACGAATGTTGAGCGTGCCTTCGGTCAAACGAACCTGTGTTGTGCTGTCGGTCAGATTCAAAAATGAAAAGCCGGTGTTGCTGCCGAGGCGGATCGAGGCAGAGCCGAGATGCAGCTCGGAGAACGAATCGTTGTCGTTCCAGAGCTTGTCGCCAGTAGTCAGAGGGCGATTGACGACGGCGGAAACCCAGTCTTCGGTTCCAGCTGGCTCAAAGGAAACTGTCCCCCGTACAAAGCCCAGGCGCGCGGCACGGCCCGGCGGATCGTCATCGTCCGCTGCGGCGCGCTGCGGTATAAGGCAAGCCATGGCCAGCCAGAGGCTGAGCAGGCTCACCAAGTGAAGGGCGTATCTTTTCATTTGCGGTTTCCTCTCTCCTGAAATACCAAGGCCGGTATTGGCCCCTCGTTGCGTGGAATTGCGTTCTTGAACACCGAATCCTTCGAGCGCTGGTCTCAAGGATCCGGCCCCATTGCTTACCTTCAACGATAGCACTTTCGTGCGAAAACCCGGGATTGGGCTCAAGTGCTTTGTCGAATTTGGAAATGCCCAATCTGGAACTACTTATTTAACCCCCAACCGTAGGCAGAGTTGCGGAGCGGAGTTTTGGATTGGCCGCGGGCAAGGACTAAAAAAGTAAAAGGCTCGCCGCATTCGGGAGCGGCGAGTCTTTGTGAAATGCGCTGGTTTGCTGATTTTAACGATGGCCGTGAGAACCGCCGCCACCTCCATGGGGAGCTCCACCGCCGCCGCCGTGAGCAGCACTTCCCCCACCGCTAGCATGTGGGGCACTGCCGCCTCCGTAGCTGCGGCTAGGAGCCGAGTAAGTGCGGCTTGGCGCCGAGTAGGAACGGGTGGGCGCCGGGTTCGACCGAGGCGGCGCGGAATAGCTGCGATTGTTCGCAGGCGCGTTCCCTTGTGGCGTGTAAGAGCGACCGCCGCCCGGATTTGCTCTGCCATTGGCTGTAGCGCCTGCACCAGCCCACGGTGGGCGATTATTTGCGCGGGCGGACATGTTCGAGCTGTTGGCATGGCTGTTGGAGCTGCCGAAGCCCTTCGGGGCCTGGCCGTGATCGGTGGCGTTGCCCTGCGCGCTCCAACTGCGCGAATTGTTTCCACTGGTGGATGTGCGCGCGAGATCATTCTGGCGCGCGGTCGTTCCCGCGTTCCCAGGACGCCCAGCGCTCAGGCCGCTCGTGTTCATGGTGCGGACTGGAATGTGAGAAGCCCCTGCCGCAGGCGCGGTACGCGCCATGACGGAGCGATTCTCGACGGAGCTGGGCGGACGGCTGACGTTGCCTTTGGCGTTTGCAGCACCGAATGCGCTTTGTCTGGACGGAGAGACGCCCGCGTTATTTCTAACCTGCGCGCCGCGCAGCGAGGCTTCATTGATATGAGCAGCGCCACGATTAATAGCTTGGCCGCCGGTGAACGCGCTGCGCGAAGCAGCGGTTACGGCGTGTGTGTTGTGCGCATAGGCGTAGTTAAAATTAGCGTTGGAGTGGAAAACGTTGACGTTGCGAATGTAGGTGTTGCGAATGTTCACGCGATTAACGTACCCGTAGCCACAGTGATACCAGGGATGGAACGGTTCGCCAAAGCCCAGCGGGAACCAGCCGACGCCGAAGCCGACACCAAACCCGAATCCGAAGCCTCCGCCGAGGAAACCGACGAACGCCGGGCCATAGATCGAGAAGCCAACTCTCGGGCCGGGGTACCAGCCCCAACGCCCGCCGATATAACCCCAACGGCCATAATGAAATGGAGCAAAGCCCCAAGGCGCATAATCCACCCAAGTCCAGCCCCAAGGACCAACGTAGCTCCAATAGCCGTTGCTGTAGGGAGCCCAGTCCGGTGAGACTTCTGAAGGATACCAAACAGGGCCGTTAGCGCCATCCTCGCTCCAGGTGCCATTGTTATCGAGGTCTTGGGTGCCGGGCATATCCTCTGGAACGTAGCGCTTCGAAATGGAATTCTGTTCACCCAGATCGCGCTGGTTGGCCCATTGATCAAGGCCGTCCGCAGGAGGAGCTTGCGGCAAAACCGTGGACTTGACATCATCCGCACCGTTGAAGATACCGCGTTGGCCAGCTTGGAGATCGTAGGTTTTTCCGCTGGCTACCACTTGTCCCGCGCCGCGAATGACGGTGATGCCGGTGTTATCTCCGTTCTCGTTGACGTCGATGCGGAACGCGCCGGCCTGCGTGATGGTGAAAGCAAGATTGGGCGTGTCCACTTCATAGGTGTCGCCTTCACGAATTTCTTTCACGCGGAAATTGATGGAACCTTCCGCGAGGCGCATCTGGGTGATGGTCTGATCGAGATTCAGGAAAGAAAGAGCAGTCATGCTGCCCAAATGGATGGAAACGACGCCCGTCTGTAACTCGGCCCGAGAATCTTTGTCGGTCCAGATTTTGTCACCAACGGTCATAGGACGATTGCGCGCTGCGCTGCCCCAGTCGCCCGTGCCTCCGGGCTGAAGTGAGACGGAGCCATCCAGATAACTAATACGAGCGACGCGGGTTGGCGGATCGTTGGCGTCACTTTGGACGGATGGATCAGTTGAATCGGGTTGATTCGGCTGGTTCGCTTGATCAGCTGGAGGAGCTTGATCAGATTGGCCAGCTCCAGCCTGTGGCGCTGAAAATGAGAGAAGACCGATCAGACAGAGAAGCAGGCTAAGCTTTGGCTTGCCGGAAATTTTGGTCTTCAACATGATTAGTCACCTTGTCCCGGGTCCGGACCCTTGGTTCCGGCCGATGGGAGTCTACCTACATTATATAGCTCCCTATGGGTAGAACCCCAAAGTGGAAAAGAAGTTGCTCTCGGCGGATCCGCTAGCACAGTCCGTGGCCGGTTCTATCTCAAAAGCTGCCTTACTTAGTACGTATATTGTTTTCTGTAGTTTACGCCGATTGCGAAAGAATGGCTCTCTGGAGTGACATTTCGGCAGGGCGATTCCCTGCGCAGCCTTTACGTAGGAGGACACAGAGAAAGGGAAACACAATTCCAAGGAGTGTCTAGTTGTGGGCGGCTTGGCCGCCGATTAGGTAGCCGACTTCGCGAATTTTGCGGATTGGGGGGCGATCGTAGCCGGAATCCACTTTGCGGCGCAGGTAATTAATGTAGACGTCAACGACATTGGTCATGGTATCGAAGTCGAGTTTCCAGACCTGCTCGACAATCGCGGTGCGCGTGATCGCCTGGCCTTCGTGGCGCATGAGGAATTCGAGCAGGGTGAAGTCCTTTGGGCTCAATTCGATGGAGTTACCTCCGCGCTGGACGGCGTGAGCGACGCGGGTCGATCTCCAAATCGCCGACTTTGAGCACGGCACGGCCGGGGCGGCTGCCGCGCCGGAGTACAGCGCGGATGCGGGCGGCAAGCTCTGCAAAGTCGAACGGCTTCGCCAAGGAATCGTCGGCGCCGGCAGGCTTAAGGAATCGGGGGATGACGAAAAAGCGGTCTGATCCTTTTGCTTTTCAAAACTGCGTAGGTCTGGAACAACGTAAGTTTGTGGAACGAAGCCAAGAGTGCTTCACCACTCTTTACCGGAATTTCCCGCGTTTCATTTCGCTTTGGCGGCTTCGCTGATCTTTGTCGCTTGCCACGCCACCGCTTGCCAGCGGCCATGGCGTCGAAGAAATGTTCCAGTGTTGCGGTAGTGAGCATTCTCCACTTTTCCGTCAGCGTGCTCTGTGCGGCCTTCCAGTCGGAATGCCACAATCACGGTGTCGCCGTATTCGTGAACCGTAATGTCCTCGGCGGAATAGCTGCTCTTCCCTTCCGATGCAGGCGCTGGTTTTCCTAGGCTCTCCATGATGTCGGCCTTGGTGATGACTACGCCGGTTGCTCTGGTATAAATCACATCATCGGCAAAAAACTTTTCAAATATCGCGCGATCGCCGCTGCCTGCGCCCGCGATGAACTCGCGCAAAAGCGCAGTAACCTCTGCGGCAGCCTTGGTCTGCGCCCAGGTGCCTGCCGTAGCCATCGAACAAAGGACTGCCATGATCATCAGGACGCCTTTGGATTTCATTCCATCTCCCCCTTCTGCTCGCGCTCTCATCTTGATTTTCGCCTGGTGGATTGTTCCTGTTAGGATAGGACGATTCAGGAGCTTTGAAACACATTAATGGAAACCGCCTACATTTGCGACGCCATTCGAACGCCTATCGGCCGGTACGCTGGAGCGCTCTCTTCGATTCGCACGGACGATCTCGCAGCGCTCCCCATTAAAGCCCTCCTCGAGCGGAATTCCAAAGTGGATTGGAATGCGCTGGACGACGTAGTGTACGGATGCGCGAATCAGGCCGGGGAAGACAACCGCAACATCGGCCGCATGGCTTTGCTGCTCGCGGGGCTTCCGAAAGGAATTCCCGGAGTGACTGTAAATCGCCTTTGCGGCTCGAGCATGGACGCTGTGGCTACTGCGGCGCGCGCGATCAAGAGCGGCGAAGCTGAAATCATCATTGCCGGTGGTGTCGAGAACATGTCGCGCGCACCGTTCGTGATGGGCAAAGCGGATGCCCCTTTTTCTCGCACGGCGAAGATGGAAGACACCACTATCGGTTGGCGCTTCATCAATCCCCTCATGAAGGCTAAATACGGCGTCGATTCGATGCCCGAAACCGCGGAGATTGTTGCAGAGGAGTTTCACGTTTCTCGCGAAGATCAGGATGCGTTTGCGTTAAGAAGCCAACAACGTGCCGCGGCCGCGATGCGCGGTGGGCTGCTTGCGCAGGAAATCGTGCCCGTCGCAATTCCTCAGAAAAAAGGGGACGCCATTCTGTTCAGCGCCGATGAACACCCGCGCGCCGACACATCTCTCGCGGCGCTGGGGAAATTGCCCGGCATTGTGAAGCCCGGAGGGACCGTAACAGCGGGAAATGCTTCCGGCGTGAACGACGGCGCCTGCGCCATTTTGCTGGCTTCGGAATCGGCAGCGAAGCGCCATGGGTTAACTCCCAAGGCGCGCGTCGTCGCCGCTGCGGCGGCGGGCGTGGCGCCGCGCATCATGGGGATGGGACCCGCTCCAGCGTCTCGAAAACTCTTTGCCAAAACGAATCTCACGATCGGACAGATGGAGGTCATCGAACTAAACGAAGCCTTTGCTTCGCAAGCCCTGGCCGTACTCCGCGAACTGGGCGTGCCCGACGACGCGAGCCATGTAAATTCCAATGGTGGCGCGATTGCCCTTGGCCATCCGCTTGGCGCCAGCGGGGCGCGCCTAATCACTACCGCGATGTACCAATTGCTGCGAACTGGTGGGAAATATGCGCTCTGCACCATGTGCATCGGCGTTGGCCAAGGTGTCGCCGTCCTACTTGAACGCGTTTAGCTGGCGGGTCAGACGGGAACTAACTCCGCGCAGAATGGCCCGCGCGTGACCGTTTATCCCTCATGCAAACCGCCAAGGAAAGCGTTTTCAATCCCTGGCAGGAGTGATTACACTCAGCGCATGAACTTGCTTGACCCCTTGTTTCGCTCTCAAGCCGTTGAACGGGTTTTCTCCAACCGCGCCACACTTCAGGCGATGCTCGATTTCGAAGCGGCCCTTGCACGGGCCGGAGCGCGCGCCGGTTTCATCCCGGCCACGGCGGCTCCCGCCATTGAAGCGAAATGCCGCGCTGAACTTTACGACATGACCGATCTCGCCCGCGCCGCGGCAAGTGCCGGCAATCTCGCGATTCCCCTGGTGAAACAACTCACCCTGCTGGTCGCCAAAAAAGAGAAAGAAGCGGCGCGTTATGTACATTGGGGCGCAACGAGTCAGGACGCCATCGACACCGGGCGAGTGCTTCAGTTGCGCCAGGCGCTCATTTTGATTTCCTCGGAACTTGATCTGTTCGCCGTCGTGCTGGGCGGATTGGTGCATAAAAATCGAGCAACTCTCGTCGTGGCCCGTACCTGGATGCAGCAGGCGCTTCCCACGACATTTGGACTGAAAGCGGCCGGTTGGCTCGACGCGATCGACCGTCATCGCGCGCGTCTGGCGGAAACGCAAGAGCGTTGCCTCGTGCTGCAGTTTGGCGGAGCGGTTGGCACCATGGCGGCTCTGGGTGCGAGGGGTCTAGACGTCGCAGCTAATCTCGCCAAAGATTTGCAGCTCCCTTTGCCGGAGCTTCCTTGGCACAGTCATCGCGATCGCTTCGGGGAAATCGCGGCCACGCTCGGGCTTTGCTGCGGAACTCTCGGCAAAATCGCGCGCGACATTTCTCTGCACACACAAACGGAAGTCGGCGAAGTTTTTGAGCCGTGGGCAGACGGGCGCGGAAGTTCTTCGACCCTGCCTCACAAGCGCAATCCCGTGACGTCGGCCGTCGTTTTGGCTGCTGCGGCCCGTGTACCCTCGCTCGTCAGCACCATGCTCGCTGCGATGGTTCAAGAGCAAGAGCGCGGTTTGGGCGGGTGGCACGCGGAGTGGGAGACATTGCCCGAGATTGTCCGCTTGACCGCCGGCGCTTTGCATCACTTGACGACCACCGTCTCGGAGTTGGAAATTGATCCGGAACGCATGCGTCAAAATTTAGATCTTACACACGGCTTGATATTTGCCGAGGCGGTCACGATGGCTCTGGCGGAAAAAATGCCGCGCTCCGAGGCTCACGAACTTGTCGACCTTGCTTGCAAACGCGCCCAGAGTTCGCGCCGCGATCTGCGCTCCGTACTTGCGCAAGACGCCATCATCAAAACAAATCTCTCCGAGGCTGAGCTTGACCGCCTCTTCACCCCCGCTAACTATTTGGGGGTCGCCGACCAGTTCGTCGACCGCGTGCTGGCGTCGAGCACGGAGCATCGTGACCAGAAAAAATCTCGGAAGAAGTGAGCCTTATGCCCTTCGCGCAATTAGAAGATGCCCGCATCCACTACGAACTCGCTGGCCCCTCGGGAGCGGCGGCTTTGGTTTTTTCGAATTCGCTCGGCGCAAGTGTCTCGATGTGGGACCCGCAGATACCCGCATTCGAGAAGCAATTCCGCGTCTTGCGCTACGACACTCGGGGGCACGGTCGGTCTTCCGTCACGCCTGGGCCATATGCCATCGAGCAGTTGGCACGGGATGTGCTTGCGCTGCTCGACGAGTTGAAGCTCGATCGCGCTTATTTTTGCGGATTATCCATGGGCGGCCAAACGGGGATGTGGCTGGCGCTGAACGCGAAGGACCGGTTCCACAAATTGGTGCTCTGCAACACGGCGGCGAAAATCGGCACTCCGGAAATGTGGAACACGCGTATCGAAGGCGTTCGAAAAGGAGGAATGGAGTCTATTTCGAGCGCTGTGATGGAGCGTTGGTTTTCTGCTGGCTATCGTACCAAGTCTCCAGAAGTCATCGCTTCAACCAAACTCATGTTCGAAGGCGCGGATCCCGATGGCTATGTCGCAAACTGCGCCGCCATTCGCGATTTCGACGCGCGCGAAGCTATTGCGGCGATTCGTGTCCCAACTCTTGTGATTGCCGGAACACACGACGCCGCGACTACTCCCGCCGACGGTCATTACCTTGCAGACCGCATCGCAGACGCGCGTTATGTGGAACTGAACGCCGCTCATCTTTCCAATATCGAGAACCGCGACCGCTTCAACACGGAACTCAGCGCCTTCCTGCTTTCCTGAGGGTAGCGGCATCGGCTAAGACTTTCTGTCCGTTCGCCTCTCTGCGGGAATGATTGCGCGTCGCGCTCATGCGCATTCTTTATTTTGTTGGCATGCGCTCTTGGATTTGCTTCGCAAGCTCCTGAATCTGTTCCCTGGTAATTTGTCCCTCACCCTCCAGCACAACGATTAAGCGCCCCGTGCGTCCATCCTTGAACTCAGCATTCTGAATGGCGGCGTGTCCTTGAAGGGCCGAGGGAAGCGTGGCACTCAGGTTCGCTCCCTTTTCCATTGCCGAGAGTATGGATGTCCGGATCTTGTCGCGAATCATATCGCCGAGTGTTCCAGTGCGAAGCAGCTCGCCCAACGACCCATCCGCATCGATCCTCCCGACCTCCGGCACAAGGCGCAGTTCGGTTTTGTTTTCCTCGATCGCCGGTGTGAGCTTGACCTCGATCACGGCGTTCCCACCGACGAGCCTCTTGCTTTTTTCCTTGCCCAAAACTTTTGCGCACGCCCATCGTTCGTAGTGTAGTTGCACAACGGCAAGGCTCGCGGGCTCGATCGGCGTGAGGTCTGCATGCTCGATGGCTATCCGCTCTCCGCAGGCATCGTTTTTATCCAGCTGGGAAGCGAGCAGCGGCGTTATGTTTTGCTGCAGTTCGCCAAGATCGGCGGTCAGCTCCAACTTGAACATGCTCGTTTTCTGGTCTTTTGAATGCATTGACACGATCGCTGAGGCCGTGATCGTAACCGACTGGTCTTTAATCTTGAGCGGGATCTTCACCGGAGGAATTTTGAAAGTGACATTCTGAGCATGAGCGGGAATTGGCCAAGTCCCTATCACCAGGACCAAGACCAATCCGCCGACCATTCGCGACTGCGAACTGCGGCAGGCTCGCCCGCCGCCAGAGATCAACCGACTCACTTCTCGCATAAAGAATCCGGGCAAACGGCTCATGGTTCTTCAGCAATAGTTCCCTCCGAACCAGTTCCCAAGTTCCACCGCAATCGTACTGGCATCCATAAGGATGCCGTCCGATAGATGAACAAGTCCCCAATCCAGCTGCCTGGCATTCACAAACCGACCAGCCTAATCGTTGCTAACTTCGATGCCGCTCAACGCACGGGGATCCAAATTCGCGACGGTCACTACAGATTCCGTGTAACCTTTGCCATTCTGTTACGTCCAAGCAGGTAAAGCTTAATGTGGGGAGTGTCGGCATTGTAGCTTCACAGTATCAGTGTAGACGGTTGCAGCGGCCTGCGAGGAGGGCGCGGAGTTTCCAGCCGAGTTTTACTTTTGAGCAGTTAAGGGGACCGCGTGTATGGGTGCTTTTGGCAGAAGCTACCTGCAGGACCGAACTTCGAGACCTCTCCCTACAGAAATCATTGGGTCCACAGAAAATCTACGCCTCAGCCTCATTTCAGACCAACCCGGAATAGTTGAATTCCTTGGCTCGCCAAGAGTGGTAGTTTCCCTCCATGTCGGAACCTCGGTCGCAGTTGACTGCCGCCGTGGGGGCGAAAGACATCGCGGAACCACGATTCATGGTGATCTGGAGATCATCCCGGCAAATCTTGGAGGCATCTGGGAGCTGAAAGCGCGGGATACGGCAATGGTGATCGGACTCAAACTCCGCGTCCTCGAACGCATCGTGGAAGAGTCCGGCGGCGATCCGGGCAAACTACGAGTCTTTAATCGTTTCCAGGTGCGCGATCCGCAGATCGAGCTGGGACTGACACCGCAGGAGCTCAGAGACACTTGATGAAAAATTCTGTCAACAAAACAAGGAATGCCTGTTGAGCGTGACGAGAATAGTCTCTTTGCGCGTCTACGCGGGGCAATCGAATGCGGCCGCTCAAACATATTCATCGGGTTTTGCTCTGCCTCAGCCGATTTTGAGCAATGTTGGTTTTTTTCGAAGATCATGATCCCATGCCGGTGCTTTGGCACCCGGGGGGAGAAGAATTGGCTTTAAGCGGGAAGACTGAAATATTTTTCCGCTCAGGACAATATGAACGACCTATTGGGAGCCAAACTCGTTGCAACAGGACTAAAAGATTCGCCAAAGGAGATCGAGACTGTGCCCCTGCTGAGCGCCGTTCGCTCCGTGGTGGCCGACAAAAACCCCAAAGCCGCGGAATTCCGTCCGCGATCGGAGACCCCGCCAGTGAGGCCGATAAAAATCGCGATAAAAACAAAGGGCAAAATTCTCCTCATCCATCCCGGGGACATTCTTTCTGTCGAAGCAGAAGGAAACTACGTATTGTTGCGGCGTCCAACCGAGTCTTATTTGTTGCGTGAGTCAATTTCGACCATGGTAGAGAAACTGCAAGCCTATGGCTTCATTCGCATCCACCGCTCCGTCCTGGTAAATGCGTCTTCGGTGGAAGAGATTCACCCTGGGACCAGCGGGGAATACGTGCTGCGCATTGCTGGTGGCAGGGAATACATGGTTTCGCGGACTTACAAGAATAACCTGAAGTCGCTCGC
>DATDHE010000553.1:0-10666 GCA_036521695.1 Candidatus Acidiferrum sp.
GGAAAATCAGGACTTTCCGTTCCAGCAGCACGATAGGAAACAAACGCCAAGAGGTAGGGAAGGTTGCTATCGAGCGTAAACGACTCCGACTTTACCGGCGGCAGCTTGATCTCCGGACGCGGCGGCAAGGTTTTCCTCTCAATTTTTCCGTACAACTCCTTGATGGTGGCGAGTACCGCAGTCGGGTCGACATTCCCTGTGATCACCAGAATGGCGTTGTTGGGCGCATACCACTTCTTATAAAAGTCTTTGAGCATGGCGCCGGTCGTTGCCTCGAAGGAGTCGTGGGTCCCAAGCGCGTCATGGCTATATACGGTTCCGGAGAACATGTCCTCGTTCAAACGCGTGATGAACTTATAGGTGGGATTCGAAAGGTCGCGCGCCACTTCCTGCTCGATGGCACCTTTTTCACTCGCCCACTCCGACTGCGAGTCTTCTACGGCCTGCATGCAAGCCGCGTCGAGCCGCAGCGCGACGTCCAGATCGGAAGCAGGGACAGTCTCGAAGTACTGCGTAATGTTCTGCTGCGTATCGGCATTGCCGGCGCCGCCGAGTTGGGCATAGATGGCTGCCATCTGATCGGCGCTTACGCCGGCGCACCCCCGGAATGCCATGTGTTCCTGCGCATGAGCCATCCCCGGAAAGCCCGGAGGCGTTTCGTTGCCGCCCACCAGATAGTTCTGCTCAACGGTAGTCACCGGAGCGAGCGGATCCCGTATGATCACGACTCTCAGCCCATTTTCCAGGGTAGCTCTTGTGACGTCGGAGGTCGCCGCAGTTTTCTCCTGTCCAGAGATCAAAGACCCGCCGATCAACACAGCTGCAAAAATGCAAAGTGAACGGAGCAATGTGATTCCCCTTTTCAGATGGATAGCTAGTGTACGCCAGAAACTGCGTGTGCCATCAGGCGCGAGAACGGCCGACGACGACAATTCCTTAGATGCACTGAGTCCCGAGAACGACTGCTAGCGCCCGCGTCAGGCGACGGAGATCCGAATTCCGGCGAGGAGGCTAATGAGAAGCCTATGGAGATGCCACGAATTGCCGCTTTGCCGTTTGCTTTGTCTGCTGTGCACGTGCTTCCACTTCCGCGCGGCAGTGGCGCAGCACTTCGTCCGTGTTTTGGACGGATTTGCCATCCAGATGGTCCGCGTCTTCAGGAAGAAGATCGATAATGTGCCCAAACTCATGCAACAGCGTGGTCACCTGAGCGGGCAACGTGTCGCCGCGATAAGATCCAACTGTAAGCAGGCGCGTGCCATCCGTGTAGACCGGACCGCCCTCCGACAGTATTTTTAGCACGTTTCCCTGCGGCCGGTAGAACGCGCCATTTGCATTGATCGTTATCGTCGTGTGAGCTCCTCCGTCCTGGATCGCCCGTGCCACGTAGGGCTGCCGCCTGACTACGAGCGATTCTCTGTTCATCGACTCGAAGATATCCTCCGGACCATGTAGGTCGAGCGCAAAACTAAGCGACTGGAAAGTAGCCGCCGGGATCGCTTCCTTTGCTTCAAACCAATCGGTGCAAGCATTTTGGAAACGAAGTATCTCCAGGACTTCTTTGCGAGCCCGCGCAATTTTCAGACCGGCCTTGCCAAGTGCCGATAGTTCTCCCGGGACAATATCATCGGGCTCGGCGCATGGGAATGCGTGGGGAGCACCTGGGTTCCCGGTGACACTCGGAAGGCAGAGATTGTCAGGCAGGGCCCGCGCCGGGGCGGAGAGAGTCGCGTCCAAACACACTCGCCCGTGTGGTCCAGTGATGTTTGAATCATCGGCGATTCCATCGACGGTTGGCGGTGATTCGATCTTATCGGTATGCCGCCAGGCGGCCAGTGAATTCACCGAAGACGCCTCGCATTTCGCGAGCCATGCTCCCGAACCCATGCGATTGCTGGGCATGCTGGAGGTATGGAAAAAAGCTGCGCTTTGCGGATAGGTGGGTGTGCTGCCAATCAGACCGATAACCAGAACGAAAAAACCAACCCTCGAAATAATGCAAGCGGCCAACATTGCTTCCTCCCCTGCCCCAACTGAGCAACCACCACAGGCCGTTTGCAGGGGAGCTTCCTCGGGTGGCCACCAACCCGATCGAGCTGAGCATACGGTTCAATCGTTTACCGGGGCTAACGGGAAGACGGGAACTTCCGGCCGAAGTCACCTCAAATGTTTCTGGAGTTTTTTTGGATTAGAAATAGGCGAGGACGAGTTTGTAGTTTTTAGATAATTTTCTTTTGTTCGGCCGCTCCAAGGCAGAGTCGGCTTGCGGTCCTGACGCTACAGAGGTCAGACTTTCTTGGTTTCTTCCACCTCTTTCCCTTTGGCGGACCACGCCTTTTCGGAAATGTGATAGGGCGACGAAACCGCGAATATGCGCTCATTCCCCTTGACCAGCAAAGCCCACTCCAGCAGCCGTCCGCGCTGATTGTGCAGAAAGTATTCGTACCAATGATCCTCGACCAACTCGGGAATCACTACGACAATCCTCCGTTCCGGATGTTTTTCGGAGAGTTCCAGAATGTATTGCACTACCGGCACAATGATGAAGCGGTAGGGCGAGGGCAGAACCACAAACTTCGGCGGTTGCCACCCAGCTTCGCGGAAAGGCCCCTCGACGTAGCGCTCCCAGTCGTCATGCAGCAACTCGGAATGTTCCCCGGGCTCGACGTGAATGGCGATAATTTCCGGCGAAATCCGCGACGCGAATTCCAGCGCCTGTTTACAGATGATGCTCCAGCGATCGATTGGCACAACCACGATGGGAGGACGCCCGTGGTTCGCGGGAGAGACCGGCGCGCCGGTGGTGGTAGCGAGCAGGACCTGATGGTAGTGGCGGCGCACTCTGCGGAAGAAAAATATCAGCAGAGGAATGAAGATCAGCGTGATCCAGGCTCCTTCGGCGAATTTCGCGACCAGCACGACCATAACGGTAATCGCTGTAACAGTCCCACCCAGTCCATTGACCAGTGCGCTTTTGAGCCAGTGCGGCCCGCGCTTTTTTCGCCAATGCATCACCATGCCAAACTGCGACAAAGTAAACGCCAGAAACGCCCCTACGGCATACAAAGGAATCAGATTGTCCGTAATTCCTCCAAAAGCAATCAGCAAAACAGCCGTCAAAACGGCCAAAACAACAATCCCATAGGTGTAAACAAGACGGCGTCCGCGATACCCGAATGCATGTGGCAAATAATTGTTCGAAGCGATGGCCCTGCAAAGCCGGGGAAAATCGGCGAACGCCGTATTGGCCGAAAGCGAAAGCACCAATAAAATCGAAGCAATCGTCAGGTAATAAAAAACCCCTCTGCCAAACACTGCCCCAATCAGCATCGAAAGCAAGCTCTGATATCCAGGCTTCCCCGGGTCGGTAGCCGCAATGCCATAAACCTTTACGAGATAAGAAATCCCCGCCAACAGCACGGCCAGAAGAAAAATAATGATTGTCAAAGTGCGTTGCGCGTTCTTCACAGCCGGCTCGCGAAACGCTTTCACGCCATTGCTGACGGCCTCGACGCCGGTCAACGCCGTGCACCCACTCGAAAACACTTTCAAGAGCAGCCAGAAACTTACGGTTTGCGTGATAGGCGGAGGCGGCGGCAAAGGTGCCATCGGCAAAGGGTGCCCGCCGCTGAGCAGCGCACGCACCAAGCCGCCGCCGATGGTGATCAAGAGAGTCCCAACGAAGAAATACGTAGGGACCATGAATATAACTCCGGCCTCCCGCACTCCCCGCAGATTGATCACGGTTATGATGAAAAGAATCCCGACGCAAATCGCCACAGTGTGTGGCAAGAACGAAGGAACCGCAGAAACCAGGGCCCCAACGCCCGCGGAAATGCCGACCGCGGCTGTGAGAATGTAATCCGTCAACAAAGCAGCCGCCGCCAGCAAGCTCGGCAACACCCCAAGGTTGTAGCGCGCCACGGTATACGAGCCGCCGCCCGATGGATAAGCCGCAATCGTCTGCTGGTAAGAAAAATAAACAATGATCAAAAGGGTGATAATGGCCGCGCTGATCGGCACAATGTAGGGCACGCCCAAAAACCCCAGCGGAATGAGTAGGTAAAGCGCCGCTTCCGGGCCATACGCCGCGGAACTGAGGCCATCCAAACCAAAAATGGGAATGCCTTGCGCAGGGCCGATTTGTTCCGCGCGCTCGTCGGTGGTTTTGATGGGCTTGCCAACAAGTAGGTTGAGGATATTCATGTGCGGCTCGGTGCAGTCCGGCGCGAATTTTCGGCCAGTCCATTTGCAATGAGAACGGGAGGAATGTCAACCGTTACGAGCGGCGTGGGGCCGGTGTACAAGTAGCGTGCAAAGACTCCTTTCCACTGCCGACCTCCTCGCAACCTGCCCGGAACGCAGCCAATGAGCTTGCAAGGCCAGTTCTTCTCGCACATGCTACAGCGGCGTTGTTTCAGAGGCATGACGAGAACAATTTCTCGCGGGCGGAAGCTTCGAAAGCACGGACTGCGATAGACGGATGCCGGGAACAAAACCAACCGACAAACTACCGGCCTTAGGGCCAAAAGGTGGTGAAGGAGCCAGCCTTCTGCGGCAAACCTTTGCGGTTTTGGGGCCTGGCGTCATCACCGGAGCTGCGGATGATGATCCGTCGGGAATCTCGACGTATTCAGTGGCTGGGGCGGCCTATGGATATGCCACCCTGTGGATCGCGCTGCTCACGTTTCCACTCATGTCTGCGGTGCAGCTCATGTGCGCGCGGCTGGGAATAGTTACGGGGCAAGGGCTGGCCGCCGCGGTGCGCGACAACTATCCGAGGTGGGTGCTTTGGGGAGCTTGCTCGATTCTGGTAGTGGCGAACGTCATCAACATCGGAGCCGATCTCGGCGGGATGGCGGAAGCGACGCAACTCGTCACAGGGATTCGGCCGCTTCTCTGGATTCCCTTCTATGCCTTGCTGATTCTCGGACTCCTGATATGGACTTCGTACAAGCTGATTGCGCGGGTTTTCAAGTGGATGACGCTAGTGTTGTTCGCGTATGTGCTTGCATCGTTTTTTGCGCACGTGGATTGGAAGCAGGCGCTGGTGGTGACGTTTGTGCCGCACCTGGAATGGTCCCGCGGATTTCTGGCGGTGCTTGTAGGAATTCTTGGGACGACGATTTCTCCTTATCTTTTTTTCTGGCAAGCGGCGGAAGAAGTTGAAGAAGAACGGGCTAAGGGCAAAAGGACGGTAGCGCAGCGCAAGGGTGCGACCTCGGAGGAATTAAAAGATGCGCGCGCCGACACGGTCATCGGGATGTTTTTCTCAAACTTCATCATGTATTTCATTATTTTGACGACTGGCGCCACTCTGCACGCCCACGGACAAACCAACATTACGACGGCGCGGGAGGCGGCCGCAGCGCTGCGTCCACTCGCGGGGGACGGCGCCTATCTGCTGTTCACGCTGGGGCTCATCGGCACAGGAATGCTGGGAGTGCCGGTGCTGGTGGGATCGAGCGCGTACGCAGTAGCGGAAGGCGCGAACTGGCGAGGCTCGATGTCCGACCGGCCAAAAAAGGCGCGAGCGTTTTACGGAGTGATGGCGGTGGCCATGGCATTGGGTTTCGCCCTGAATTATATCGGATTGAACGCGGTGAAAATGCTGTTCTGGTCGGCAGTGATTAACGGGTTGTTGGCGCCGCCGCTGATCTTGCTGGTGATTCTGTTGACGAGCAGCCGCAAGGTGATGGGCGAGTGTGTGAATTCGCCGGTGCTGCGATATCTGGGCTGGGCGACGTTCGCGGTGATGACGGCGGCAGCTGCGGGGATGCTGGTCACGCCGTAAAGCATGGGAGAATCGGCGCTGACAACCGAAGAGAATGCTCACTCGCCTGCTCATTGCTGCGAAACCAACCCTGGAACACAGCATGAGGCGCTGGCTAGTCCATCTTGGCGCCTTGGGATTCATTCCGCTTGGACTCATCGACAGCTCGCTCATTCCGCTACCGGGCAGCATGGATGTTCTGACGATTCTTTTGGCGGCGCGGAGCCCGGAGCTGTGGTTCTACTACGCGGTCGTGGCGACTCTCGGGTCCGTGCTGGGGGGGGTTGTCACTTATCGACTGGCGCGCAGAGGGGGTGAGAAATCCCTTGAAAAGCGGCTGTCGGCAAAATCGATGAAGAGAGTCATAAAACTTTTCGAGCGCTGGGGATTTGCAGCCATCGCCATTCCGGCGTTGCTGCCGCCGCCGATGCCTCTGGTGCCGTTTCTTCTAGCGGCGGGGGCAATGCACTATTCTCTGAAAAAATTCCTGGCGGCAATGGCCTTGGGACGAATTGCGCGGTACATGATCCTGGCCTACCTAGCGGCGCGATATGGGCGGAAGATGCTGCCATTCCTTTTGCAACACGGACACCCCATGTTGGCGGTTGTGGTGGGATTGGTTGTGACCTCTTTACTCGTTTACTTTGTGGTTCGCGAGATTAAAAGTAAAAAGCGCGTGAAGAATTAGGAATACCTCGAACTGCCCCACAAACGGACAATGGCACGCGCTAAAGAAAACAGAGCGTGACGCTTGCTTGACAAGCGTGGACAGTAGGCCTACGCTCCACAGCTTTCGAGAAGAAAAAGAGCGGTTCCGAGCGAGGTACTGCGGAAAAGAAAAATGTATAGACGAGGCGGAGCGATGAAAGTGACTTTGTGGAACGGTTCCAGACGTGCGTGCAAGAAAGCCACATTGCTTGTTGTCTGCGCGGTGACGCTCACGTCGGTGGCGGCGGCAGTTGCGCGGGCGGCGGAGAGTTATGAAGTCGTGGTCGAAAGGAACGTGGGAGCGAAGATGCGCGACGGTGTGACGTTGCGCGCGGATATTTACCGGCCGAAAGGCGAGGGGAAATTTCCGGTGCTCTTGGTGCGCACGCCTTATGACAAAACAAATGAGTCTTCTTTTGGAATGAAGGGAGCGGCGCGCGGGTACGTTGTGGTGGAGCAGGATGTGCGTGGGAGATTTACGTCGGAGGGGGAGTTCTACACCTTCAAGAATGAGTCGCAGGACGGGTACGACACGGTGGAGTGGGCGGCGGCCCTGCCCTATTCGAATGGAAAAGTGGGGATGTTCGGTGGATCGTACGTGGGTGCGACGCAGTTTTTGGCGGCAATTGCCAAACCGCCGCACCTGGCGGGAATTTGTCCGACGGTCACGGCGTCAAATTATCACGATGGGTGGACGTATCAGGGCGGGGCGTTCGAACAGTGGTTCAACGAATCGTGGAGCACGGGTTTGGCGATGAACACGATGCGCCGGCGCGTGGAAGAGAGCAACGCGCTGGCGGGGACGAAGACTTTGCCGCTGGCGGATTACGCTGTTCTGGAATCGCCTTCGGCAGTGGGAATTGCGCCGTATTTCAAGGATTGGCTGGCGCATCCGAGCTTCGATGCGTATTGGAAACAGTGGTCTATCGAGGATCACTACGCGGACATTCAGGTGCCGGTTTTAAGTTTTGCAGCGTGGTATGACATTTTTCTTGGTGGGTCGCTCAAGAATTATCAGCGACTGAAGATGGAAGGCGGGACCGACGGGGCTAAACGTGGACAGCGACTGGTCGTGTATGTGGGTGGGCACGCGGGAGGATCGAGCAGCAGATCGGTGGGCAGGGTGGATTTTGGCGAGAAGCTGCCAATCGATGAGGACGAGATGACTTTGCGATGGTATGACTCAATATTTAAGGGGCAAGCCAACGGCGTGGAGCATGAGAAGCCGGTGAAGATTTTTGTGATGGGCAAGAACGAATGGCGCGACGAAGATGACTGGCCTCCAGCGCGAGCGAAAAGCACGCGGTACTACTTGCACTCGGCCGGCAGAGCGAACGGGCTTGCAGGGAACGGGGCGCTGAGCACGGCGGCGCCGGGAGAAGAAATGGCGGACCAGTATGTTTACGATCCGAACGACGCGGTGCCGACGATTGGCGGGCCGCTTTGCTGCGGAGCGCTGCCGACAGGGCTCGGGCCTGAAGATCAGCGGCCAGCAGAGGGGCGCGCGGATGTCCTGGTATTCACGACGCCGGCGTTTGAGAAAGATTTCGAAGCGACTGGGCCCGTGACGCTGGATTTGTACGTAAGCAGTTCAGCGGTGGACACGGACTTCACGGGAATGTTGGTGGATGTTTGGCCAAACGGATTTGCGCAAAATTTGACAAGTGGAATTTTGCGAATGCGTTACCGGAATTCGCAGGAGAAGCCGGAATTGGCGAACCCCGGTGAGATGTATCACGTGACCGTGGACTTATGGGCGACGAGCAACGTTTTTCTAGCGGGGCACAAATTGCGTTTGGAAGTTTCCAGCAGCAACTTCCCGCGGTTCGACCGGAATCTCAACACGGGTGAAATTCAGGCGCGCGGGACGCGCATGATCAAGGCGACAAACGTGATTTACCACGACAAGATGCATCCGTCGGCGTTAATTGTGCCGGTAGTGCCATGAACGCCGCGAAAGTGATTCCAAGCGGCTAGTTCGCGAAATATCGATCGGTTACTTTTTTTGGAGCTTGGTTTGCGCGAGCTTCACTGCCGTCGCCAGGGCATCTAGGGCTTTGACCTTTACGTCCGGCTCGACTCCCGTCACGGCCCAGTCGGTCCTCGAGAAGGGGTTGATTGGCTTGGTTTCGGGAATGCCCATTCCAAAGTGATCGTCGATGCGGTGCCAGACGCCCGAGTGTGCAGCGCCGCCTGTCGTTTCACCTACCAGCGTGACGCGCTTCAACATTTTGAGGTCGTAGCAGAACTGCTCGGCACCGGAAAGAGTTCTGGATGACGTCAGTACGTACACAGGTTTGTCGGCCAGTTTGTTTCCAGGAATTGGCGAGTGTGTCCAGGACTGCTCCGTTGTATTTTCTCGGGGGTTGTACAAATACTCGGGGTGGTCGAAGAGGTAGGCGGCCATAAATGCGACTGTGTCTGGCATGCCGCCACGGTTGTCGCGCAAATCAATAATGAGGGCATCGGTGTGGTTCAGAGTAGTCATTGCGGACGTTGCCGTGGTTTCGCATACGGAACGATCCGGAAACGAATTCAGCTTCAGATAGCCGATGTTGCGGGGAAGCGTCTCGACTTTTTCGAACGTGCAATTGGACTCCTCCATCGCTTGGCGAAAGGGAGGAAGGCTTCCGGGTGATTGTCCTGTGGGCTGTGGAGGCAGAGGGTCCTGGCTGTAGACGAGTTCGAGGTGCAGGTCGTGGCTGACGACCCTCATCTGAGCGGTCAGCTGATGTGCGAAGGTGTCGCCGTCGGTGATCGAGTCATATTCACCGCGCTTTTCTTTGTCTAGCAACGCGTCAGCCATTTGCTTCGCCACTTCGGGATAAATGTAGTGCTGCTTCAGATTCGCGACGGCCTCATGCAGCACGCGTTGCCGCTCTGCAGAATCCAGATTCCCTTGCTTGACCGATGTTGCGTTACCGCCCTGCATCGATTGCATGGAGCTGCGAGTATCTCGTGGCCCGCGAGTCGATGGTTGACCAGACCGAGGAGAGCCATGAAGCAGGATCGCGTCAGATGGAGATTTGCCAGGCTTGCCTGCAGCAGGACTGAAAGCGGTTGTGGACATCGTTGCTTGTCCTAGTGTGGATGCTAGCATTTCATCTTCGCCACCGCTTAGAGAGTCTGTATCGCCTGGGGCTTGCGCCGCGGGACGACTGGACGGGTACGATTGAGCAACGGCAGGATGTTGCACCGGGCGGGCTGTGGAGTTTCGTGGTCTGTGGTTTCCGCCTTGGCTGAGCAGACTTGAAAATGTGAACAGCGCAACCAATGCCAGCATACTACCCAGAAGAAGCGCTCCAGGACGAGGGGATTCATCGCCCAAGAAATAGAACGAAGGCGTACCGCCCAAGCGCTGGCCAGACGCGGCAAGGAGCTCTGGATCGGCATAGAAATACTCGCGCGGCACGGAAATGGCCAAATCGGTCAGCAGGTCGAACCAGAGCCGGAACCTCGGGATAAATCCGTTTTCGTCGCGGGCACGATCGCGGAACAATTGCAGGGCTTCGTCGCCATATTCTTTTCGGAAATGGGAAGGAAAGAGGCGCAACAGCAAGGCGTATATCTTCTCAGACATAGTCCCCTCTCAGAATCTTCCTGGTGCGAGCAACGCGCAAAAAGCCGGCGAGTCTATCGGCTTCGGAGCGGGCGAGTTTGCGGCCAGAGGAAGTCAAGCGGTAATAGCGGCGGCGCTCCTGGCCGAGTTCTACGTCCTCATGTGGGTCAAGTTCTTCGATAAACCCTTCTTCGAGCAGAGACTGGATGGAGCTGTAGAGCGTCCCTGGGCCCAGGCGCACCCGGCCGTCGGTCTGCTCCGCGACTTGGCGCATGATGCCGTAACCGTGTAGGTCCTCCGCAGCGAGGGAAAGCAGGATCTGGAACGCGGCCGAAGGCAATGGATCGAGTTTTCGTTTTGGCATAGGTAGTCGATAGTCGGTATATCGATAATCGACTATACTGCAATCCGTTTTCGGGATGCAATATCCCCTTGCAGAATCTAGCAAGAAGTTTGAAACGACTCTGGCGCTTTTCGATCGCGCCATAGACTGCGACGGATCGACCATCCGAGCATCTAAGCAACAGTATGACCTAGTATGACCCCTCCAGCTTGACACTCCGAAAGAGCAGGTCTACACTACGGAGTTTTTAGATGGCCCCGAAAGCAGACAGAGGGGCGGGAAT
>DATDHE010000554.1:0-19776 GCA_036521695.1 Candidatus Acidiferrum sp.
GTATTGCGTTGTAGTCCGAGTGATTCTTCAATTCCCGGCAAACCTGAAAGCCATTTCGCTTGGGCATCACGACATCCAGCAGAATCACGCTGGGCCTCTCAATGGCAATCGCTTCCTCGACACGTTCTGGGTCGTTGATACCCACCAGCCGGTAGCCTTCGTGCTCAAGAAAGCCCTGGATCAGCTTCACTTGCGAGGGCGAGTCATCGACGATGAGTACTTTTTTCTGCAGCATCGACATCTCCCCGTATTTCTCCGCAGACAAGAGGTGCACGTCAGCAGCCAGCTTCAGAGTTCCTTCAATCGCTTTGTCTATCTTGTATAAGAGCTGATTTGTGAGTGGTTTACGGATTCAGCGGCGCTTGCTCAACGGCGCGTTACTGGAGATGCCGGTACTGCCTCCGTCTCAGCTTGAGATGTATTCTCAGCTTCCCTCATCTCGCTTGCCAGCGATGAGAATCTCTGCATGATCTCGTTGATCCGCAGGGCCATGCTATGAATGGTCTTGATTTGCGCGAGGGACTGCGAGGAGAGCTGGCCCGGCTCCAAAAGCAATAGCTCGGCGTTGCCCAGCATGGATGTCAGCGCATTGTTGACGCTGTGCTTCATGTCCATCATGTACCGGCCCAGCGTGGCCTGATTTTCGTTCTTCGCCGCTCGCCGCTCCGCTTGTCTGGACAGTCTCAGGGCCTCCGCGCGGCGCAAGGATTCGCCTGCGACAAGCAGCAGCGTTTGCGCCCAATCTTCCCGCAAAGGGATGTGCACGAGACGAGGGTAGCGCGAACGCAATTGACCAAACTCCCGGGAATCCGTCGGCACGCAGAGAATCACGGCGGCGGCCGGCTCCAAAGATCGTAGGATGTCTGGGAGTTTGCCTTCGAGGACTGGTCCAACAACTACGAGATCGTGAAGGGAAGCTTCATGATCTTTCCACAACTCGCTGTCAAGGACAGTAATACCCGGCGCTCGCCGTTCCGCTTGCCAACACGCTGTCAACAGCCGTGCAAATTCCGTTTCGTCGGTCAGAATTAGTACGCTAGCGTTTCGCACAGAGGGCCTGCTCCCAGGGTCTTCGCCCATCATGACCGGAAAAAATCTATACAATTAAAGCTTTTCTGCCTCGTCCAAAGCCGTGAGTAATCTCTTCGTGCTGATGCCCAGGTTTACGGCTGCTTCCGTGTCCTTTGCCTGTTTCGCGATGTCCACACGTTCCTGTAGCCGCGAAACTTCGATTCGCGCTATCGACAGAGCCTTGTCCATCGACGTCGCGTTCCCTGTTTCCTTGGCGGATTCGACGGCGGCCGTCACCATTGCCCGCGCCACCACGGCCCGGCGCAAATCCTCGGCCGACGGTCCATCTTCGCTCACAAATGCCGTTACTTCCCACGAAGACAGCAAGATCCGCGCTGCGCCGATTTTCACCGTGGTCATCGAGCGCCCTCGTGTTGGGGGCGTTGCGATCAACTGTTCCCAGATTTTCTCAAGGCAACCTTCAAAGTCGAGCGCCAAGGAGGCGGGAGGCTTGCTAGCAGCTTCGCTGGCAGATTTTTCCGCGCCTTTCTTGCTTGTCTCAACCGCTGCGACATTACGCGCAGATTTGCCTACCGCCTCGGCGCTGCGTGCATTCGCGGTTTTCTCCGAGGCTGCCGCATTCTGCGGCGCTTTCGGCGCGATCTTTTCCCAAGCTCGTTCTACGTCCATGCGCAAGCCCAGAAGCTTCTCGAACGTCTGATTCACCGATCGTTCCGTGTATTCCTTCTGGAACGGCTGTTTCCATTCATCGGCAGCGTCTCGAATTTTTGCCAATGGTTCCTCGGCAGTGAGGCCGAAATGGTGGCAATCGATGATCCTTACGCCCGCCGTCTCGAGCTGTGAGAGACCCGAACGAATCGCAATCAGATCCGCGTGCATGAGCTCGATAAACGTCCGCCGAAGCAGAAAATTGAAGCGCACGAAGGCCAGCAAAGCCGCCGGGTCGTAGAACATTCCGCCCGCGGTCTCTTTCACTTTGCGTCCCTGCTCGATGAAATTCGTCTTCAGGATTTCACGAAGGCTGCGAAAAGTTCGGAGCTTCTCGATCATCTGTTCAAGCGGTTCGCACCATTCCATGGTTGAGTCATCGACATCGCCAAGGATCGGTTTCATGACCTGCGCGACGTCGAAGAGCTCGATCTGCTTGTGGTAAATCTTCGCCGGAGCGCAAAGCGCAAAATATTGCACCAGCAGAAAGTCGACCTTGTCGCGATCCACGTTGGTCTTCGAGGATTTTTGCAAATGGCGGTGGATCAGGGCGCACAAACTGGTTTCGTTCGCGTTTAGCGTCGTCGTCTGTAGCAGCTTGCGCAATTCGTGCACGGCAACGCGCTGGTCCATCTCATCCAGCCAGGTTTCCACTTCGTCAAACAGCTCCAGATCCGGCTTTTCCGGAAGATTCCTCTTTTCTTGAGGGAAGGGAATCTCGATTTCGAGCTGCTTCCCAAGCGCCAGATAGATTGGAAAAACCGAGCGATCTTCAGCCCACTTCGCTTGGCGCGAGTTCGCGATCCGCGGCGCAGCTGGGGTATTGAGCGTTGAAGTCGTCTTGTTCACGGTTGTGTCACCCACACGCAGGGCCCCTGTAAGAATCGGACGGCCACCGCCTTACGTCCTTCGTGATATTGCACGGCAATCACTGTCGCTTCTGCCGTACCACCGTTCCGATCTCGTTCAATGCGCACCTGATCGTCGAATTCCAGTGGCAAACTTGAAAGAAAGATCGCATGTTCCGAGCCGCCGAATTCCACCACGGTCGCTTCCCGCAGACGTGTCTTCCCAGCCCGCAGTGGCGGTGATCTGCACTGGAACTCGAACAGGATTCGCGCGCGGAAAGAAGCGAGCCAATCGTTCTGCGCAGCCCTGTTCGTTCGCGATGAGCGTTGCTTCGCTGGATGGTGTCACGTCGCCTCTCATCCCGCCGCAGTACTGTCGTACTAAGGATTGCGTCTCTGCTGCGAATTGGTACACCCATTTCCGCAATTGGACACCACGTCCCCGCCATAGCGATGCACGCTGCACGCCAAAGAATCGGAAAGATAGGAAGTCCAGATATTGAAGAAAGGGAAAGACTTAGGGTTTTCCTGTTGGTTTTGTGTGGCTCACGCGTCTCACGCTGAAACGCTCTCGTCTCAGCTGTTCCCCGCTTTCGCGTCTCGTAACGCTGCTTGAGACGTTATTCCAACTGCCGGGCCGTCTCTTCGGAAGCGTCCTCAGGCTCTCCCGGCTCCGACCTTAGCGGGATATTGTAGCGCTTGAGCTTCCGGTATAACGTCGCTCGGCTAATCCCCAGCATTCGGCCAGCCATCGCCTTGTCTCCATTGGCCTGCTCGAACACGCGCAGAATCGTCATCCGCTCCATTTCCGAGAGTGCCGTTGTCGAAAGCGCCGCCGCATCTTGCAGCGTGCTGACGGAACCGTCCGGTTGCTCACTACGAATGGCCGGCGGGAGGTCG
Source organism: Candidatus Acidiferrum sp. (assembly GCA_036521695.1). Taxonomy (GTDB): domain Bacteria; phylum Acidobacteriota; class Terriglobia; order Acidiferrales; family UBA7541; genus Acidiferrum. Next base: position 3,489 of record DATDHE010000554.1, read on the forward strand.
ATCACATCGATCACTTTACGGTCTCCCAGCGTAATCGCTCGGGCGATGCAGTTCTCCAGTTCGCGGATGTTTCCAGGCCATCCGTAATTCAGCAGACTTTTCATCGCCGCCGTGGTCACTTGCAGGTGTGAATCGGGTGCATAGCGGTCCAGGAAATGATGCACGAGCATGGGGATATCCGACCTGCGGTCGCGCAGCGCCGGCAGGTGTACGGTCACGACATTTAGCCTGAAATACAGGTCCTTGCGGAATGTCCCCTCGCGATAAGCGGCCTCGAGATCGCGGTTGGTCGCGGCGATGACGCGCACATCCACATGCACCTTCTCATTGCTGCCCACCGGCCGTACTTCCTTCTCCTGCAACACGCGCAACAGTTTGGCCTGCATTTCGAGCGGCAACTCACCAATCTCATCCAGGAAAATCGTTCCTCCGTTGGCCGCTTGGAACAGCCCGGCCTTCGTTTTTATAGCCCCCGTGAAGGCGCCCTTTTCGTATCCGAAAAGTTCGCTCTCCATCAGCGTTGGCACAAGCGAACCGCAATCCACCGCCACAAACGGTGTCTGCGCCAGTGCCCCGCGGAAGTGAATCGCGCGTGCCACCAGCTCCTTGCCTGTCCCACTCTCGCCGGAAATCAAAACGGGCGTGCGCGTATCCTTCAGCCGCGAAACCATCCGCAAAACATCCTGAATGTTTGCCGATGTCCCGATAATTCCATCGAGATTATCTTCCGTGCTGACGCGCTCGCGCAAAAACTCGTTTTCCGTGACTAAACGGACCTTTTCGGCCATGCGCTGCAGCAACAGCCGCATCTTCTCCACCCGGAAAGGCTTCTCGATATAGTCGTACGCCCCCAGTTTCATCGCATCGACCGCCGATTCGATCGACCCGTGCCCGGTCATAATCGCGGTTTCCGCCCGCGGCAGAATCATTTTTGCTTGCTTCAATAGTTCAACGCCGGAGAGCGTCGGAAGTTTTAGGTCGGTCAGGATGAGGTCCGGAGCGTCGGCGTCCAGTTTCGCCAGCGCTGCTTCGGCGCTTTCCGCTTCCGTGCAGGAATATCCCAAGGTATTGCCTATAGTCATACACAACTTGCGGATGCTCTGCTCGTCATCCACCACTAGCAATCGTATTTTTAAATCGTCACTCATGGTTTCCCAAACGTTTTCTCCACGATGGATATTAATTGGTGTACACGGAACGGCTTCTCGATGCAAGGCGTCCCGCTGCGCGCCAGCAGCGCTTGTGTCTCGCTGTTAGCCGTGTCCCCGCTGATGAGAATGATCTTCGAACCCAGCTCCGGCCGGTTTTTCTGGATCCAGTCGTGTACTTCCGCGCCATTCACCGCTCCCGGCATTCGGATGTCGGAGATCACCCCGCCATATCGTCCCCCAGCAAGTTGCTTCAAACCCTCCGCTCCAGACGATGCGTTCACGACGGTGTAGCCTTTCCGCTCGAGCGCTGCTTTCAGAAAGGCAATCACAGACGGTTCATCCTCAATCAATAGAATCGGCGCAGTCTGGCCAACCGCCGCTTGCAACGTCATCTTCCGGCCTCTTTCGCAGCCAAAACCGGCAGCTGCTCCGCCGCGATGGGAATTCGAACGACAAACGTACACCCACCGCTTTCTGCGTTATTCCAACACTGAATCTCGCCGCCGTGCGCTCTTACAATCCCATAACAAATGCTCAGTCCCAGTCCCGTGCCCTTACCCGGCTGTTTCGTCGTGTAAAACGGGTCAAAAATATGCTGCGGATCGGCGATCCCAGTACCGTTGTCCGTGACTACCACTTGTACAGTATTCCCACCCCGCTCCGTGCGAATCGAAATACGCCCCCGCCGCCCCGTTTCCTGCACAGCATCATAAGCATTATTCAGAATATTCAGGAAAACTTGCTGAAGCTGCTGCGCATCCCCTAGCGCCGGTTCAAGTGACTCGTCGAATTCCTCAGTCACTTCTACACCATGGCTCGCGAAATCATAGCTGCGCAGCTTAATCGTTTGCCGCAACACTGTATTTACCTGCACAGGCTCGCGCTGCACCGGCCGTTGCCGCGCGAAACTCAACAAATCCTGCACAATGTCTTTCGTCCTCTGTGTCTCCTGCAGAATAATCCGCAAATCTTCCCGCGCCGAAACCGGCACATCCGGATTCTCCAGCAGCAAGTCCGTGAACCCCAGAATCGCCGCAAGTGGGTTGTTCACTTCGTGCGCCACACCGGAAACCAATCGTCCGATCGTCGCCATTCTTTCCGAGTGAGCCAACTTCGCCTGCAGCAGGACCGCATCCGTAATGTCCGTCATCACCACGACCAGGTTGTTCACCGCACTCTGCTCATCACGCATCGGGCTTAGGCTGATGGAAAAGTGCCCCATCGTTCCATCGCTCCGCCGCACTTGCAACTCGAGGTTCTCCACTTGCTGCCCGTTCGCCGTCGTCTCAAGCGCCGCCTCGAAATCATTCCGGTGAGAAGGTTCCACCCAATCCACGAGCCGGTGCCCGATCAACTCATCTTCCCGGTACCCCGCTTCATAACATCGGCGGTTGGCGTAGCTGATCAGCCCAGCGGTATCCAGCACCAAAATCATGCTCTGCGTGGTATTGAGGATCTTCTGGTTGAAGTCGCGCTCGCGCTGCAACTGCGATTGGAACGATTTTTGCTCCGTCACATCCAGCATCAACCCGCGAATCTGTGCGATGCGTCCCTGCGCGTCGCGTACCGCCGTAATGTTTTGCAGCGTATGAAGCAGCGCGCCATCCTTGCGCCTGAGCGTCTCCTCATAATTCCGCAGCACGCCGCGCTCGGCTAGTCCGTGCAAAAACCGTTCGCGCGCTGCGGGCGCAGGATAAAGATGCGGGCTTACGTCCGACCGCAACATTTCCTCACGCGAGGCATATCCCAGCATCCGCACCATAGCGTCATTCACATCCAGAAAGCGTCCGTCAGGCGTCGCAAAAAACAAGCCCTCCTGAATACTGTCGAACAGTTCCCGATACTTTCGCTCCGCTTCGCGCCGATCCGTAATGTCCTTCAGCACGTGAATCGTTCGCGTATCGTCTTCCACCACGCCGGGCGCTCTCGACGTGGACACCAGAAAGATACGCTCCGCTGATGCTGCCACGTACTCCTCGCGCGGCCGCTGCGTATCGCGGCAAAAAGGGCAGGGAAGATCGCTCCCCGTTTCCGCGATTTGCCGCAACCCGCTCATCGCCTCGCCTACCAGTGCCACGGGCGGCACACCGAGATGCGACGCCAGCGAACGGTTCGTGCGCACAATCTTCCACGCGCGGTCATGCACCACGATGTAATCGCTGATCGCATCTATATCTTCGACCCACTGCCTCTTCGATTTCTCGAGCTGCGAAAACCGCCTAAAATTTTCCAGAGACAACGCCGCGTGGCTCGCCAATGCGTGTAGCAGCTTTTTCTCTTTGGCGTCCAGACTCTTTCGCCGCCGTAGCAGGCAAAGCATCCCCAGCCGTTCTCCGTCGCTGGCGTTGATTGGGACAAAAGCCGCGCCAGTCGCAATGGCGCTGCTTTCAGTAGGCCCAGCCTCGCTCGTAGGCAGTGGCCGGACAACCGCCGCAACCCGGTTTTCGCGAGCCGATGAGATAATCCAGCTCTTGAGCGCGCTGCTCACCGCCTTTTCATTCTCAACCGCGGCGTAGAGATCAGTCTCCCGCCCGCGAAACACCGCCACAGCGCCCCAAGCCGCATTCAACATCCGCGCCGCGCGGCGCGCAAATCTCTCGAGGAATTCAGGAAGCTGCCGCGACTGTGCCGCGTCAACCGCCAACTCCATCAATTCTTCCGCTTGTTTTGAAGAGGGAGGCACAGAGATAACCTTATTCAACCGAGTGGTTAAATGCGGACTCCGAATAAATTTCGTTTCTCGCATCACGGGTTGGGGGTGGACGCGCGTCTCAATTTGACTTCTGTCGTTCACTACTACCCTAACGACCAATCTCATTCTGAGTCAATCGCCGTTCTCGACCGCGTTGCCGAATCGTCCAACTCTCGCCGCGGCTTCTTCGTTGCTATCGTCTCAGCCTGAGACCTCACAACAGACAGATCAGGCCGACTGAGACAATCTTCCTATTCTCGCGCCGCGCGCTCCGCCACAAGAAATCGCACTAACTCCTCATTCTACGCCACTTGGCGCTCTTTACTGTCCCAGCGTCTCTTCCTCTCGAGCGATTCCCACGGTGGCACCCGACGTGCCTTCTCTACCACGGGGTTTCCTCATTCATGAGAGGGGTGGTGTCAATCATGTCCGAATGGAGATGGAGAACGTTTGTCCTTGGAGCTGCCACGACTGCCGCCGGTCTTTGCTTAGGGACCGCCGCTTTGGCGCAAACGGGTTCCACAGACGAAGGAAAGCGCAAGGTCAAGTCCAAGGTATCTCCCGCCTATCCGGAACTCGCCAAGCGCATGAGCGTTACCGGCAAGGTGAAAATTGAGGTTGTGATTACACCGGACGGCCGCGTCAAGAGCACTCGCGTGATTGGCGGTCATCCACTGCTTGTTCAAGCGTGCCAGGATGCGGTGAAAGAATGGAAATTTGCGCCTGCGCCCGAAGAGACCACGCAGATCGTTGAATTTGAGTTCAGCGCCGCGGGGAACTAAGGGAATCGCAGAAAACGGCAGGAGCGGTTTACACCAAATCGCGTCGCCGGGGTGAGTGGAGGCATTTTGCAATGACGATCGGGAAAAGGCTTTACTTAGGTTTTGGCGCAATTCTGATAATTTTGGGTCTCCTGTTCTTCGTCAACATCGGGGCCGGCTTGCGGGAGCAGTCCGCGCGCAAAGACGATAAGGCCGCGCTTGATAACAAAGACACCATTGCGTCAGTGCGCTATCAGATCATGTTGAACCGCCACAACATGGACAATTTCCTCTTGAGCGGCGATCCCCGCGACGAAGAAAAGGTCAACAAAGGATTTGGTGACATTAACGACCTCATTAAGCGTGGCGAGGCGCAGACCAGCAGCGAGAACCTTAAAACCCATCTGATTCAGGTCGAAAGCACCGAGGCAAGCTGGGCCGACAATTTCGCCAAGCCGCTTCTTGCCAAGCGCCACCAGGTCGATTCCGGTGACGCTACCGTCTCTGACCTTCAAATTTTCTATCTCCAGAAAGATCCGGCATCCTGGCTTACAAAATCCTCGGCTATCCTCGATCAAATTGACTCGGACATCACTAAGTCGGCGGACGAATCCTCGGAGTCGGCCAAACGTGCAAGTTATATTAGTTTTGGCTTTACCACCTTGGGCACGCTCGTCGCCTGTATCTGCGGCGTCTTCGCGGCCATCAAGACTGCCAAGTCCATCAGCGAGCCGCTCACTCATCTCATAACCGTGGCACGCGAAATTGGCGACTCCGGCGACCTCGATCAGAACATCGACATTCATCGCAATGACGAAATCGGCGCTCTCGCTACCACTTTCAACAATATGGTCGCCTACCTGAAAGAAATGGCCAATGTCTCCATGTCAGTCGCCGAAGGCGACCTGACCGTGGAAGTTGTCCCCCGCTCCAAGCGCGATACTCTCGGCAACGCTTTCCTGCGCATGTCGCATGGTCTTCAGGAATTGGTCCGGACGACGCGCGACTCCGCCGGACAAGTTTCCGCTGGCTCTAACCAGGTTGCTGGCGCGGCCGACGAATCCGCGAAGGTCAGCGTTCAAGCTTCCTCCGCCATTGAAGAAGTCACCAGCACGATGCATGAGATGAGCATCAACGTGCAAAACGTCGTGAAGAACACGCAGGTCCAAGCCTCCAGCGTCGCGGAAACTTCCGCTTCCATCGACCAGATGGTTACCTCGATTCAACGCGTCGCGGACACAGCGAAGGTTCTCCTCGATATCGCCAATCGTTCCCGCGAAGAAGTCGTCACCGGTATCCAGACCATGGAAAAAGCCACCGACGGCTTGAACCGCACCAACAAAGCCATTCAGTCGTCCGCGGAAATCATCAATATTCTCGGCCATCGCGCCGACGATATCGGCAAAATCATCGAAGTCATCGACGACCTTGCGGAGCAAACCAACCTTCTCGCGTTGAATGCGGCTATCGAAGCGGCCCGCGCCGGCGAGCACGGCTTGGGTTTCGCCGTCGTCGCCGACGAAGTTCGCAAACTCGCCGAAAAATCCACGCAATCCACCAAGGAAATCGCCGACCTCATTCAAAGCATCCAGCGCGAAGCGCGCCAGGCCGTCGAAAATATGGAGCGCAGCACACGCATCGTCGAGGAAGGCCTGAGCCTGGGCAATGAACTCGGCACCGCCTTACACAAAATTTCCAACGTCGTCACCGAAGTCTACAAGTTCTCCCAGGAGATCGGTGCCGCCACGAACGAACAGTCCGTCGGCTCCTCGCAAATCGCCAAAGCCACCAGCCGCCTGACCGAAATCACGCAAGAAATCAACTCGGCCGTCGAAGAACAAGCCTCCGGGGCACAAGCCGTTGTCCGTGCCATGGATAAAATGCGCGAGCTGGTGCAGCAATCCGCATCCAGTTCCACGGAGCTCTCCGCCGCCGCCGAGCAGATGCTCAAACTTTCCCGCAACTTGCTCGATAGCATGGACCGCTTTGTCCTCGACCGTTCCGCGCAGGGTCGCGGCCGCAACTCAGAACAAGGCACTCAGCGTCGCGGGCATCAGAACCCGGGTTCCAGCCGTGAACGCGAGTCAGAATATGCCGAGCTGGTGCGTTCCTAAATTGCCGGAGATCGCTTGATGGAAAAGGAATTACAAATCGTTGGTTTCCGCATCGGAAATGAGACTTACGGCGTGCGTATCGGCGCCGTACGTGAAATCGTCCGCGTCCCGGAAATCACGGCTGTCCCGAGTGCGCCCGATACCGTCGAAGGCGTAATCAATTTGCGTGGGAAAATTATCCCGGTGATGGATCTGCGCAAGCGGTTTGGCCACACGGAGATTACCTCGAACAAGAAGAATCGCATTCTAGTCGTGGAACTGGATAACAAGTTGCTTGGTCTGATCGTCAATTCCGCCTCCGAGGTTTTGAAGATTCCGCCATCCGAAATCGAAGCTCCCGGCTCCGTTTTTGCCGATGGCGAGTCCGGATACGTCACCGGAGTTGGCAAACTAAAAGGCCGTCTCATCATTTTGCTGGATATTTCCAAGCTTTTGCATCGGCCGGAGCTCAAACGACTCGAGGAGGCCGCGGAAACCGTCGCCACTGCAAAGTAGCGCTGCCCCCGATCGCATCGGGGGAACGCCGAAATGCCGGACTGCCGCTTATTTCATGGGAACGATAACTGCCCAGATTCAACTTACCGAAGCTGAACTGAAGTTATTGCAGACACTCGTCTATCAGGAATGCGGCATGTTCTTCGACGAGCGCCGCTCGCATTTCCTGAAAGACCGCCTCCAGCGCAGGCTGAAAGCTTGCCAGCTTGATTCCTTCTACAGCTACTACCGTCTGCTGACCAGCCGTGAAGGCCGCGCCGAGCTCGCTCTGCTTCTCGAAAATCTCACCGTCAACGAAACTAGCTTCTTCCGAAACAAGCCGCAGCTCGAGCTTCTGCAAAAAACTGTCCTGGAAGACTTGCTGCGCAAAAAGCAGGAACGCCGCGACTGGAATCTTCGAGTATGGAGCGCCGGTTGCTCCAGCGGCCAGGAACCATACTCCGTCGCCATTTTGATCTGCGACGCTCTGGCTTACTACTACTTGCGCAATCCGCTTCCTTTCGATATGCCGTCTCCCAAGCCCTTGATTCCTCCGCCGTGGAAGCTGGAAATCGTGGCTTCGGACATCAGCTACGCCAGCCTTCGCGTCGGTCAGGAAGGCGTCTTCACCGAACAACAAATGGAGCCGGTGGACTACACCTGCCGTCTGCGTTACTTCGAAAAGTCGGGCGATAAATACGCCATCAAGCCGCAGCTAAAACAATTAGTCCAGTTCGACTTCCACAATCTCAAAACCGAGTTCCTCCCTCGCCGCAACGACATCATCCTTTGCCGCAACGTCATGATCTATTTCGACGAAGCCGAACAAAAGCGCTTGATTGAAAAGTTTTGGCATTGTTTGAATCCCGGTGGTTACCTTTTCGTTGGCCATGCGGAGAGCCTCTTCGGCCTTACGCAGAAGTTTCGCATGGTGCACCTAAACAACGGAACCGCGTATCAACGCGTGGAGGCAAGTTCTTGAGCAAGCCTCCCGAAGATCGCAATCCGGAGCTCCGCGCTATCTTCTTCGAGAGCGCCAATGAGCTGCTGCAATCGCTCAATGAAGCGGGGCTTGAGCTTGAGGCGCATCCAGCTGACGAGGAAGTCATTCGCCGCGTCCGCCGCGCTGTGCATACGCTCAAGGGTGATTCGGCCGCATGCGGCTTTCACAAGCTAAGCGAGCTCGCTCACGAGCTCGAAGATATCCTCACGCCTCAAGTCGCGCAGAAATACGATTCCAGATTCGCCGAGGTCGTTCTCGCCGCCGCTGATTCGTTCGAGACGATGCTTTCTTCCTACCAGCGTGGAAAGAAGCTTCCATCGCTCGAAAAGTTGCGAGGCCTGATCCGCGGACTCCTGGTGGATGTAGCCAACACGCCCGTCGCGGCTCCGCAACCGCCGGCGGCTGTGCCGGCGGCATTCGCGTGGACTGAATACGAACAGCTCATGATTTCCGAGGCCGTGCACCGCGGCGAAACCGTTTACAACGTCGCGCTGCGCATCGATCCAGACAGCCTCATGCGCGCCGCCGCATTTCAACTTATTCGAAACGTGCTCCACGGCTGCGGCACCTTGATCGCCCTCCGTCCGGAAGACAATCTCGCCGCTGCAACCGTCGAAATTGTTGAGGCCGCGGTCGCAAGTGTGCAGGCAGAAGACGTCATCAAAAAACGCTGCCGCATCCCCAGCATTGTCACCGACGTTCGCGTCGAGCGCGCCACAAGCGCCCTGACCCCCGAGCACGAACTACTCGGAGACCTTTTGGACGCCCAGGCGGCGCAAGTTGTTGTCAGTAGCGCCGAGAATGGCGATGCCAGCGAAGCCGCCAAGTCCGGCCAAGCTGCCTCGGCCGTTGCCACTGTCGCTGAAAGCACTCTCCGCGTCGATGCCAGCCGCATCGATGCCGTCATGAATCTTGTCGGTGAACTAATTATCGGCAAGTCCATGCTCCATCGTGCGTTCACCGAATTTGACCAGCGCCACGCGCGCGATCCGCTCCGAGCGAAGCTCGCCGACGCCATGGGTTTTCAATCTCGCGTCCTCGACGAACTTCACAAATGCGTCCTCAAAATCCGCATGGTGCCCGTTGAGCAGCTCTTCCGCCGTTTTCCTCGTGTCGTCCGCGACGTAGCCAAACAGTGCGGCAAGGACGTGGCCCTGGATATCTCTGGCCAACACACCGATCTCGACAAAAGCATTCTCGATTCTCTCGGCGAACCGCTGATGCATCTCGTTCGGAACGCCGTTGACCACGGCATTGAGCCCGCCGACGAACGCCTCACTGCCGGCAAGCCCGCGCGTGGCACGGTTTATCTCAAGGCCTATCATCAGGGCACTCAAGTCGTCATAGAAGTGCGCGACGATGGCCGCGGCATCGATCCCGCGCACGTCCGCAAACAAGCCCTCAAGCAGGGAATTATCAAGCCCGAAGAAGCCGCTCGCCTCACCGATCAGGAAGCCCTTAACTTGATTTTCGAATCCGGTTTCAGCACCGCCGCCGAAGTCACCGAGGTTTCCGGCCGTGGCGTAGGCATGGACGTCGTGCGCAGCGTTTTGGACAAGCTAAAAGGCACCGTGCACATCGCTACCGAAAAAACGCGCGGCACGACTTTTCAACTCCGCGCCCCGCTGACTCTTGCGAGCATTCAGACGCTGCTTTTCCGCGTCGGTGGCCGCCTCTTCGCCGTCCCCCTCTCTTCCGTTGTCGAGATCTCGCGCGTCAACGAACAGGAAATACACCGCATCGACCAGCGCGAAGTGCTCCGCCTTCGCGACCAGATTCTTACGCTCGTTCGCCTCGAACATCTCAGCCGCCTTCGCTCGATCGACACCGCCCCCGCGAAAAAGAAACACTTCGTCATCGTGATCGGCGCAGCTGAAAAACGCTTCGGCCTCGTCGTGGATAGCATGGTCGGCGAAGAAGAGCTGGTCATCAAAGCTCTGCCCAGCGACATCATCACAAGCGATCTCGTCAGCGGCGCCTCGATACTGGGCGACGGCACCGTCGTACTCATCCTAAATGTGCCGGCCGTTCTCTCGCGCCTCTCTCGCGCCGTTCCTCTGGGAGCCATCGCATGAGCGCCCGCATCCGAGTTCTCGTCGTCGACGATTCCGCTCTTATGCGGAAGCTTATTCCATCTGTCCTTGCCCGCGACCCCTCCATCGAAGTCGTCGGCACGGCTATGGATGGCGCTTTCGCACTGAAGAAGATCGAAGAGTTGCATCCCGACGTCGTTACGCTCGACCTCGAAATGCCTCGCATGGATGGCATGGAAACTCTCCGTCTCATCATGCGCCGCGCTCCTATGCCCGTCGTTCTCTTCAGCACGCATTCGAAAGAAGGCGGCTACGCCACTCTAAAAGCCCTCGCGCTCGGAGCTATCGACTTTGTTCAAAAACCGCAGGACGCCGCCGCCGGGCATCTCGAATCCATCGCCGACCAGTTAATCGAAAAAATCAAAGTCGCTAAACGCGCTGCCGGACGCAAGCTCCCGGCCGCCGTTGTTTCCGACGATCCTCCCAAGGGAAAAAAGAAAATCCATTCCGCGATTCCTCCGAATCGCATTATCGCGATCGGCATTTCTACCGGTGGTCCGAACGCTCTCCAATACGTTCTCTCGCAGATTCCTGGCGATTTTCCGGCAAGCATTCTTATCGTTCAACACATGCCGGAAGGTTTTACGGAAATGTTCGCGAAGCGCCTCGACGAATGCTGCGCTCTCGAAGTTCAGGAAGCACGGTCCGGCGATCTTCTCGTCGCGAGTCGCGTTTTGATCTGCCCTGGCAACCGTCACATCATGGTTCGCCGCATGCCCCGCGGAGACATGGCTGTACTATCCGACGGCGCGCCCGTTAATGGTCACCGCCCATCGGCCGATGTTCTCTTTCATTCCGTCGCCCAGCAATTTGGCCCCACCGCGGTCGGTCTGCTGATGACGGGCATGGGTGAAGACGGCGCCGAAGGCCTCGGCGCGCTCAAAGCTGCCGGCGGCGTGACCGTAGCGCAAAGCGAAGACACGTGCGTGGTCAGCGGCATGCCACGCGCTGCTATATCCAAGGGCTACGCCGACAAAGTGATTCCTCTGGAAGGTATCGCCGCGTTTCTGGTTCAAAACTACGGCGGAGACCGCTCCAGCTCAGAAAAATTCGAGAAAAACGAGAATAACGACAAACACGAAAAGAACGAGAAATCGGAAAGGACACCCGTTTCTTCCCATCGCACCTAACACCGTGCCGGGAGAAGGAGAAGGCCATGCAACAATTTGCCGCTCTGTTACGGAAAGACAATCAGCCCGTTCGCTACCTGGTGGTGGACGACTCCGTCTTCGCTCGCAAGAACATCATCAAGATGATTGAGATGTTCGGCGGCGAAGTTGCCGGAGAAGCCGGCGACGGCCTCACCGCCATCGCGGAGTTCAATCGTACCAAGCCCGATATCGTGCTCATGGACATCACCATGCCGCAGATGGAAGGCATCGAGGCCGTCGAGCGCATCGTTCGCCAGCATGGCGAAGCGCGCATCGTCATGGTCTCTTCGGTGGGCTACCAGGAAAACATTCTGGCCGCGCTCCAGAAGGGCGCGAAACACTTCGTGCAAAAACCCGTCAAGCCCGAAGTCCTTTACGAAATTCTCCGTTATGTTCTCAGTGACGATCCCAACGCCGCAGGCGCGCCCGTCGCCTTCGTAGGAGAGCACCGCGCATGAGAATGGAACTCATTCAACCGTTTATCAACGCCGCGGACGCCGTCTTCGCCGAATCGCTCCAGGCGCCGACGAAGATCCTCGACCTCTCAATGGATGAAAACACCTATCGGCGTAAAGGTGTAGCCGCGCTCATCGCCATCAAAGGCGACATCGAAGGCCGCGTCATCCTGGATCTTTCGCCTGAAGTTGCCATGAAAGTTGCCAGCCACCTGGCCGGCGAGGAAGTTCCCAGCAGCGAACAGGTAGTCCGCGAAACCGTCTGCGAGCTCGCTAACATGGTGATCGGCAATTCCGTCACTCTTCTCAACGACCAAGGCTTCCGCTTCAAAGTCTGCCCGCCCGAAATGCACATGAACGAAGAAGGGCTGTCTGGGAGCGCCGACACCGAAGCCATGGTCATCGCCATCGAAACTCCCTGCGGCCAAGCATACTTAAACATCTCGATGCACTATCTCCACCGCCGCCGCCACGAGCGCGACATCGCCAACGTGATGGATTAACTCGGTGTTGCGCTTGTAGGGCACAGCATGCTGTGCCCGCCTTTGGGAAGAATTTATTTTTCACCAGGCTCCAAACGCCTCGCAGATTTTGTTTTGATTTTTGAGTAGAGGATGTTGCAGGACCTACGGCGACTTCCAAACAAAGGCTTCTTTTCAATCTGCCGAATGACTAGGTGGCCGGATGTACGCCGCTCCGTGCCTATACAAACCCGCCGCCGGAATCGCCTGCGAAAACACAATCCGTATCGGGACAAAAATCGCCCCGCTTCCCGGCGTAAACGGCACCGCCACCTCTACCCGCGACCCCTCTAGATATTCGTTCCGACTTCGAAAACTCAACCCGCCCTTCGACAAATCCTCGCAAACCGCCACTTCCTCCTGAAATCCCCTCCGCCGTATACACGCCAAAACCCGCGCTTTCACCCGCGTCCGATTTCGCCGCGGAATTACACGTTCTTCGACCGCCAACTGATTTGCCGCTCCTTTTTCCTGCGACTTGATTTCCGATTGCGCTTCAATCCAAATGGAAGGCGTATCGCAATGTTTGCAAAGCCGCGCCACGCATTTGCGCACTTCAAACGACTTCAATTCCATCTCATTCAAATAAACGACTTCGCGTCTCTGGCAAAATCCGCACTCCATCAACAGCCTCGCCAGCGCCTCATCCGCCTTATACGGGGCAGGGAAGTCGATGTCCCAGAAATCCGCTCTCGGCTCCGTGATCTGAATTGCGTACAAAAATCCGTCCGGCTCCTGATCGATCTCCGCCATCACGCGCGCTCGCGTCGTCCTTACCAGATCGCCTTCCATCCGCCGTAGCGTAATCTCTTGTCCCGCCGTCAGCTTCGCATCCAATCGCAAAACTCCGCCATTGCGGCTTACCAAAAGCGTCTCCGCGATGTGCTTTATAGCCGCACCGTCGCCCGTCGTCCACGATGCCTCCACCGGCATCCGGAAACTTACGCGGTCGCTCTGCCGCAGTCCGTCGCTTCGCACTGTGTCGTTTAGCATGAAGGGAATCTACCATCTCAGATTAGCATCCTCCTCCGCGGTCATCTCCCCCCGCGTCACTTCCCTTTGTCGTACCAACTAATATCTCGTGCTCGTCCCAGCCAAGCCCGTCAAGCCCCCCACCCTGTTGCCTTTTTCGCCCTTCTTCCCCCCAGCAATTCCCCATTTTCTGCCTTCTCTGGCACCCTTATAAAGTAAAGGGGAACGCTCCGACGGTCACTCCTGACTCTCTCTTCCCCGGCTTAACTGACAGTGGGCAACGTTATTACGATGAACGATCGAACCGCCGATTGGATGTCGCACAAAGTTAGCCTGCGCGACCGCCGCTACGCTATTCGTTATCCTTTCGCCGCCGACGCGGAAGTCCTCGATCTCGAATCCGGCGCCCGCTGCGATGGCATTACCTCGGACCTCTCTCTCGGCGGCTGCTTCGTCTGCACTAGCAAGCCCTTGGCCGTAAAATCCCGCACCCGTGTCACCCTAAAACGCAAAGGCGAAAGCGTCGAAGCCCTTGCCATGGTCCGCATCGTCAAGCCACGCATCGGCATGGGCCTCGAATTCCTCGACATCGAACCATCCTCCAACTCCATCCTCGCCCGCTGGTTAGAACAACTCCGCCGCGAACGCTAACTTCGCGCTCTCCACCTGTTCAACCAGGCTTGACACCAAACCAGGACTACTTCTAGCGTTATTCTGCCCATTCGGCGAATACTATAAGCAGCACCATCGCAGGCCCTGAAATCTCTCCGCCCATCAGGCGGCCGAACTGGTAACCATGCCTCTTGTCTCCATCACTCGTCTTCGCGTGCGCTCCTGGCGATTTCTTCCCATGTTCTTTTTCTATGCCATCCGGTCCACGCGACAGGCCTCGCAGTCCCACGGCAATCTCGCCACCAGGTTACTGCGCGATCGCCGTCACACCTTCTGGACTGCAACCCTCTGGACTACTGAGACGGATATGAAGCGATTCATGCTCGCCGGAGCGCACGGACGTGCCATGCGCAAATTACTTGACTGGTGCGATGAAGCCGCGCTTGTTCATTGGACTCAGGAAACCGCTGACCTCCCATCGTGGCCCGAAGCCCACGCTCGGTTGCAAACAGAAGGAAGGCCCTCCAAAGTGAATCAACCGTCTCCGTCGCACATCGCACACCGATTTCCTGATCCGTATGTTGGACCCGCTGGCGAGGTAAAGTTCAAGTAGGCAAGCGGTCCGATCGACAAATAGAAAATGAGTAAGGATCTAGGCTTCTCGTTGTGACAGGGGTGCCCCACACGTCGGGTTTACATGTGGGGCTTTTGACTTTTCCGCGTATCTTATCCCTCGATCTACGGCTTTTGACTTTTCCTCGCACTTCCAATTAACACTTCCCGGCAATTCACGGCCGCGTGTCGAGAGGATGTTTGCTCTTCTCGTAGAATTCATTCTGGATCTTCAAGCTTTGGTCATCGGTCTTAGCCGCGCGAATGGCTTCGGCTATCGCCTCAATCCAATTCTTCATGTTCCATTCGCCAAGCGCTCTGGTCGCAACCGAACCGTCGCCCGAATAGTGGTTCGGGAATCGCGCGTACCACCAGATTCCCGTGTACAAGTCTTCCGGCAGATTCACGCGCTTCTGGTCCGCGCCCGATTCGCTCGCCGCGCGGTCCAGATGCACCAGGTCAGAGTGCGAGACCATCGTGTTCGAGGTTTCATTTTCCCCGGCATGATAGTCAATCCCGGTGGATTTCTTTGCCGGGCCGCCCGGTGTGCTTCGTTCTCCGACCATCACATAAACGACATAGTCACGCAGCTTATCCATCTGCGATTGGGCAAAGAGAGGGAGCAGATACTCATTTCCGCCATGCCCATTCACGATGAGGATTTTCTTGCATCCGTTCCGCGCCATCTCGTCGGTTGTTTCCTGCAGCAATTTCAACTGCAGATCGAGGCTGTACGCCACGGTTCCCGGCTCGTGCTTTGCCTCAAAGATTTGTCCGAAATAATATTCAGGGAAGACGATAGCGTATTCCTGCCCCACCGCTTGCAGCGAAGCGTAGCGCACATTCAGCAAATCCGTTCCCAACGGCAGATGTGGTCCATGCTTTTCCAAAATTCCAAAGGGCAGCAAACACGTTCCTTTCGATTGCTGAATGCCGAGTCGAAAATCAGCGGCCGTCAATTCTTCCCACTTGGGCGAGAGTTTCGCCTGCGCTCGAGCGCCAATCGCCCCGAGCAAGGTGATCGCGCCAAACAACACGCCCGCCACGAATAAACCACCCGCAAATGCCAGCGTCCCACGACGAATCATTGTGCGTCCCTCCACGTCGCCGCGAATTCTAACGCCGCAATACCAAAAGTGCATCATTAAACCGATTTTATGAAAGGATTTATGAACGACACTTTATAGGTATGAATCATCGAATGTTTCCAAATGCGCCGACATCAGGGAGAACGCAACCCGGGAGAAGCCGTGCGCGCTCGCATATTCCTATGCAATAGAGCCGTTGAGACCGGGCCTTGCTCGGCATACTAACGACTCGAGCTCATTACTCACCTTAGTGCAACATGTGTTGCACTAAGGTAGAATCCAAATATTGCGCGTGAGTCTAGGTGTGCGAAGGCGGATTGTCAACTCTGTCTTTTGGAGTCTCGCTAGTATTCTCTATGGTGCAACGTTTGTTGCGTTAAGGATGGTATAAGCAGGCGAAGGAAAGATTGGCGCGTAAGCAAGAAATGAGGCATCTTGACAGGACGCAACATACGTTGTAATTGCGTCAACGCGATGTGGCCGTGGGTTACAAGCTGAGCCGAGGATCAACATGTGGTACGCGTGGCTTTTGGATTTGTACGCAAGGGAGTTCGGATGGGTGAGTCAACAACATCGGCGGTGAATCAGG
>DATDHE010000555.1:0-7121 GCA_036521695.1 Candidatus Acidiferrum sp.
CAAGATTTTCCAATAACAATGGAAGATTTTTGTTGACATGGCGGAGAGGGGGGATTGTAACCTCGGTTGTTGACTGGGAGGTGAGGGGGTCGGTGAGTGTTGGTATGTCTCTTGTTTTCAACACGCGTTTTTGATTTTCTCCAACCGCGAGATTCCATGGCGGATGTAACACCCTCAAATCAGCCCAAACTAGTAGCAAGTAGTAGCACGTTATTCGATAAGCGCGTGAACTTCTACCTCAACAACCCCGAGCCGCCCCAGTGCTTTTTTGACTTCCGGTGCTCCGGCTGCTTGCACCGCGCGAGCACGGGACAATGCCCGATCCGCAATGGCCGAACCTTCACGTAGAACTCCTTTTATCTCGGTTTCCAGCTTTTTGCGGGTTTCGCGCACGCGTTCGTCAACGTCGTTTTGCACTCGCGAACTGTTAACTTCGAGCAGGTGATCGAGGAATTCCTGTGCATCCCGGACGATACCGCCCCGTAACCCCAGAACTCCGAGCACAAGATCGGAGATCAACAGCAAAGGGGATGCAGGTGTAGCCAGATTTTCCATCACATGAAAATAGAAGTGCGACTTCGCTCGTAGACTTTGTTCTTGACCAAGTTCTTCCGGGAGCGGTTCCAGACCGGGTATTCCAGTTTCGGCCAAGCGACGTAACAAGCTGTTTCCGTATTCAATGAAGCGTTGAGCCGTCTTGCAAAATACCTCTTCCGCGTACTTCGCTTCGCATTCGAGCCATGGCGTAAGTTGCGCACGAGCAATACTCTGCGCCAAGTGGTTGAGATCACGACGGTAGGCAGGACCATTGCGACGCTGAGCTTTCGAACGCAAGTGCTGGGCTAGTTCCTCGTGCGCAAGCACTTGCGTCTGTTTCAGAAAGACCTCCCGCCGCCCAACCAAGACGTGTGACAAGCGTTGCTGCTCGCCGGCGAGCAAAGCGCCCAGGTCCCGCATGGCATCCTCGCCCTTTGCAATGGTTTCACGCAGTTTTGTGATTCGCTGTTCAGACTCCTCCACGGGACGCAGTAACGTGTCTCGCTCTTCACCAATCACAGCAAGCAGCTGATTTGCCGCGCGCCGAATGCCCCTGTCGCTCGCTTTGCGAACAAGAGAGCGCCCCGAGCGCAGCACCAGATCTTCGAGTGCGTGAACCAACTGTCCCCAATCCCGGTCGGGGCCTTTTTGCTCCAATCGGTCTAGAGCGCTGACCTCAAAGATCGCGGGGAATGTCCGCTTCAGGCGCGTTTCAAGGACACGACGGGCAAACTCCAGGGCAGCGGAGCGCTCTGCCGCATTCGCCCGGTCTGCCTTATTCAAGACAAACACAAGATCATGAACGCCCTGAAAAACGGCTTCCACAATTTCGAGTTCATCTCCCGACAATGGAGGATCGGCGCCAATGACGACGATAGCCGCATCAATATGCGGGATAAATGCTTGGGTCGCCGCTGTATTTCCGGCAAACACCGATCCAATTCCTGGCGTATCCACCAGGCACAAGCCCGTCTCTAGCAGCGGACATGGAACAAAGACCTCCACGCCCGCGACCCCCTTCGCATTCTCAGGGTTCTTCCTCTCGGACACAAACTCTTCCAGATCGCCAACCCGGATGTCCGTCCACTTCGCACTGTGAAAACGAACGCGACCTGCCAGTCGATTACCGTGCCGAATGATCGTTGGCACGGCAGTAACCGGAACCACAGCGGTGGGGAGAACGGAATGTCCAATCAGCGCGTTCAGAAGAGTCGATTTGCCGCGTTTGAACTGACCAATACACGCGACATAGAATCGTCCTTCGGAGATTCTCTCGGCGATGCTACGGGCCATGGAAGCGATGTGCTCTGCTCCAAACTCAGTGGCTAACTCCGCCAGTTGGTTGAGTGCAGCCTCACCGGACAGCTCTTGCAACACACCTTGACGATTTTCGGAAGCTCGTGTCATTGGAGGAGTGCTGGCGTTCGATTTATAGCCGTTGAATTTGACTGCATCAGATAATCCACATGAACAAGCTTGATTTTGATTCGATCTCCGTAGTGGTATCTGGAATCAGCCGCGAGCCTGGACATTTTCACGATAGATCCCGGCAATAGCCCACTCAGGCGAAGAACGTCTTCTCGAAAGTCTTCAAGATCGAGCGAATTCAGACCGAAATCCCGAATGCAGAGTTCTAGGAGTTCCCGACCATGCCTCTCGTGCAAGCGTCCCAAATGAAGCCGGAGTGAATCGTTCCAGTACAAACTCCACGCGTATCCAATCTCCTGTTGCGACATGCCACGTGCAATGAGGTAGACCGGCGTCCCACACTGGTACATAATTTCTTTCATCAACCGAGTCATTTTGTGTGATGGCGCTGGAAAGTGATCCATGAAAAACCGGTAGTCGCCCGCAGCCGAAGCAGTGAAAAGAATCCCGCGCAAGCGTAGGCTCGATTGCTTTTTCAGCCATCGATGCAGGGAAGCATCGTTAGCTCCATCGGCATAAACTTTTCTCCGCACGTAGGAATCGCCTTTTTCGTAGAGCTGACCGACGAAATAAGATAGCAACTGCCTCCCACTAGCAACTCCGGCCCAATAGACACATTTCCCACGTTCCGCGTCAGGGAGGTCAGAAATGGCTCTCTTGACGAGAGCTGTCTTTCCCGAATCCATCGTGCCCCACACGAGACGACTCTCGCGCTTCTGAATCGCAAAACGCAGTGCCCGCAGCTCTTCCCTACGACCAACAAGAGTTTCGGCTTGCACGGTTCCCGACATTCCAGATATTTACCTCTAGCTACGCGCAAATTGTTACGAGCGTGAACCACCTTGGTGGACGTACTTGATGACTTCGACTTCTGACATGGCAATCAAGCCCTCGTCCACCATTTCGTCCAGATACGGAATGAGCTTTTTTACTTTGTCTTCAGAATCTATCACGCTGACCATAATAGGTGCGTCGGACGAGAACGAGAGAAGATGGGAGCGATGAATCAGTGTGCTAGCGCCGTACCCTTCAATGCCCCGGAATACGGTGGCTCCGGCAATATCCAATTCCCGGCATTTCTCGACGATGGCGCGGTAAAGTGGCTTGTCCTTCCACTTGTCGTCCTCGCCGAAATGAATGCGCAGCATTTTGGCTTTGCCTTCGAGTTTCATTGACGGACCTCCTTCCTTCTCTCTTCCTCCTCGTAGTTATGGCTGTACTTGACGATGTCAACGTCCGATAGCACCACGAGGCCCTGCTGCACCATGCTGTCAAGAATCGGGAAATACGCTTTAAGTTTTTCTTCCGTGTCCACAACCGAGAGCATCATGGGTCGGTCGTGAGAAAGGTTTAGCGTCGTCTCCTTGTGGACACGACGGTTCGCTCCGTAACCGAGAATCCCCTGATAGACTGTGACGCCTGCTATGTCATTTGCGCGCATACTCTCGATCAGAGCCTTATGCAGAGGCTTGTCGCGCCATTTGTCATTCTCCCCCACGAAGACCCGCATCAGCTTGGCCCTTCCTTCACGCTTGAGCGGCGGACTAGACATCTGCGAAGCACTCTTCTTCGCCGCTTCGGACGGCTTCACTACGGTCGTGTCCTGAACTTCGATCAAACCGGTCCCTACCATCTCGTGCAACTTCGGCAGGAGTTCTTCGACTGTTTCCGGCGACTCGATAAATTCGATTTTGATGGGAAGATTCTCCGTCAGTCGTTCAATACGCGTCGTATGCATATGATGGTCAGCACCAAAACCGGCGATTCCGCGCACGACGTTGGCCCCAGAGATGCCGCGGTAAAAAAGAAAGTCAAGAATCGCAGAATAGACTGACTGGCCGTGGTACTTGTGGTCTTCCCCAACGTATATACTGACTTTCTTAGCAGGTCCGGCTTTAAGCATGACCCCTCCTAGTCCAAGATTCCTCTTTGACTCACGAGAAACTCTGCGGCTCGCCCCAACACGCCGCCTCCTGAATGATCGCCCTGTTTTGCTTGCTGAAGGAATTCCCTAAGCTCTAGTTCGAGTTCTGCAACACCCCTGCTGCTCATCCCATTCAACGCCTCCCGTAGACTTGATGGCACCTGTTTCTTCAGTTCGAGTATGTGACGGAGACAGAACCGCGCATGCTCCTTCAGCCACCTGCCCGTGAGTGAGTTCTGTTCCAACTCTCTCGTAACCTCCTTCAGTCTTTCTACCTCTTCCCCATGGATCTTCGCACAGCCCGTGCAACGGGACGGTGATGCTGGAATCGCGATCCGCTCTTTAGTTCTTAGAGCGTTGAGGAATAAAGAAGCGGCGGCTTCCGCTTGGGCAGACTTAGCGAGCAACCAAGCATGAAAATTGCACAAGTGGGGCTGTGTTTCGGTTCGCAAGCGCTCAGGCAAGGATTCGTGAAAATGTTTAACCCCGCAGCAGACCGGACAATTTCCTTTTACGGCCAGACTGGAAATCGGCAGCCTTTCAAACGCAGTTTGAGCTTTCATGTGATAGTCCTTCCTGCGATAACACCCAGCCATACTGAAATGAAACCCACAACGACACTCAGAATCACGTTCAACCCGGCGACGAACAGCTCGCCATCCTGAATGTTGCGGAACGTCTCATACTCGAATGTCGAGAACGTCGTATAAGCTCCGATGAATCCAACGGGAATCAAATATCTCCAATTCGGGCTCCAGTGAGTCCTTTCTGCAAGGAGCGTGAGGATCAAACCAATCAAGAACGACCCGGTGCAATTGATGATAAAGGTCCCATACGGAAATCGCGTTCCCATCCGGTCGCTGATATATCCACCCAGCCAGAACCGCGCAATCGCGCCGATGAAGCCTCCGATGCCCACCATCAAGTATTTGGTCATATCACCTAGCGGGATTCTCCTCTGTCAGGGTGGTTTACAATTTCGCGAGCGATGGCATTCAGTTCGTTCTGCGGAGCCTGTTTGGGGATGCCTCGACGAAATCATCGCTCTCAGGCGAGCCCAAGATTCTCAAGTTCGCTTGTATTGCATTGGCTTCATCAGCAGTAAGTCCTGCCCCTCCGAGTGAGCGCTCCGCCTGTGCGCGATAACGCTCTGCGTAAGTTTCGAATCTTCGGTCAAGGTGGCTTGTCACCAGCCTGACCCACTCTTTCAACACTCCCGAATAAATGTTCAACGCTTGGTAGATCGGTTCTCCAAATTGCTTGTAAAGGCGGCGGGCCAATTGTTTCTCGGCGAATTGCGTTCCGAACATCAAGGCAATCGTTGGCCGAGATACGGAGGCACTAATTGAACCCATATCAAAGACTGGCATGCCGCGAATGAGTGACTGAAACTCGTCATCGCTCGGCATGTCCGCCACGTTGAGATCCACAGCACTTGTTCTTAGGTCATCTCTGAGCTGGTGCGCGAGCGCTTCGAGCGAGTTGTGGAGTTTTTCCACTCGCTGTTGCGCAAACTGGAGTACGGAGTCGTTGACAATCTTGTCAGGCGAAAGTGAATCGCCCCGTTTCTCATGCCACGCTCGAAGGAGTCCAGCAGACATTGCATTAAACGCTTCGGAGAGATTCTTTGGCAACCCTTCAATTTCCTTTTCCCATGCGGACCGTGTTTCCTCAATCAGGCCTGTTGCACGACGCAAACGAGCCTCCGTCGCACGGAGCTGGTCCCCGGTATCGCTAGCCGGTTTCTTGCTTCTTTCGAGTTGCATTTCCAAGGCTGAAATTACGGATTCGCGCAGAGCACCAATCTTTCTTTGAATCGACGATGCCCTGAGTTCCTGCGAGTGACCATACAACGGAAGGATTTGCTCCTCGAACCATTGGCTCAGCAAGTTCTTGTGCGACGGAAGAACGCTGACGGGATGGACATGCAATTCGAGATTGCACTCGGAACGGATGTGCTGCCTTACGTACTCGATGATCTTCTCGCGATCCTCCGTATTCAAGAGATCAGCTTTGCTGAGAAGCACATTGGCGGGAACAGCCGCTTGCTGCAGAGTCAGCAAAGTTTGGAGGTCTTCCGTTGTCAGCGTTGAACCCGCATCAATCAAGACAACGCCGAGATCACACTTGGGCAGGTAAGCGAGAGTTTCAGCCGCCCCACTCGTTGCCAGCGAGCCGAGACCGGGTGTATCGACAAAAGAAACACCGTCCTGAAGGTCTGAGGCAGCCAGCGTCACAATAATCCGGGTCACTCGCTTTGCATTTCCGGGATTCTGCTGTTCGGTCGCAAATTCGGCAAGTCTGGTAACCTCCATCGTTCTTGAAGGGGCTTCAGCGAAGGCGACTCTCATCGAGGGCTTCTCCCCGTATGTGATTCGCGTGGGGACTGCTGTGATTGGTGTGACACCGACCGGCAGTACATCGGTCTCCAGAATGGCGTTCAAAAGAGATGACTTTCCGGAGCTCACGCGGCCAAAAACCGCGATTTCGAATGTTTTGTCTTCGGCGCGATCCAGAATCGAAGCGATGGTAGTGCGAAACTCGACCAGGCCGCGGTCAGCGACGATCCCCTCAAGCTTGGAAAGGAGTTCTAAATCATTACTTTTATGTTCGAATCGTTGCAGGCGCAACTTAAGGTCTTCTCCAACACCCTCTAGCAGATAACGATCCAGTTTCGACACTAAGCCGCGCAACTCGCCAACAATTCCATTGAGTTCGGTGGCTGCGGCCTCAGGCAGGTCACCATACCCGTGCATGTAGTGCGGTTTGAGCTCTTCCACGGCGATATCGATGGTACCTAGCGCGACATGGACCGCGCGCGAGGCCGGAATAGAAGGACTCTCCCTAGGAATGCTCTGACCATCCAAGACGCGAACGAGTTGAGCCCGTAGACGTACGAGATAATCTTCAATGGTGCGACTCTGCGCCGGAGCGATGTCTGGTAGGAACCGAGGAAACGCGACTTTAGACGAGCTGGTATGCAGAATGTCACTAATCTCGCTGAGAAGCTTGTCTATGTACTGGCAGGTCACGCGGAGTCGTCGCGCTTGGAATTCGTTCAACAAACCTGCGCTCTGCGTATTTTGAGAATCCATTCCAGCCTCGACCGCCGCAGGTGGCTCACCATAAAGCCGCCTGCGGTTTCTTCAACCTACTTGAGATCTCCCCTTAAACCGCTTTCGCCTTACCGCGCCAGCGCGAATAAGCCGAACTCCCCGCATAAATCGCGTTT
>DATDHE010000556.1:0-16525 GCA_036521695.1 Candidatus Acidiferrum sp.
GAAAAGACGGACCGCTTGAGGATCGGACGCCGACTTCAATCGTGCAGAGATTTACAGAACGACGAAGATTGCTCCGCCGTCGTCGAAGATTACTTGCACGATGCCAGGCCGCGCGATGAAACTTCGGGCGAACTTGAAACATGGTAAAACTCTTGGGATGGCCCAGCTGACTGTGATGCCGCCCGAAATCGGAACAGAAAGTGTCGCCAAGAAGCCGAGAGAGGTGGCGAACGACGCCGCTCCCGGCTGGCGCTCCTACGTAAATGTGTTTCTCGCCGCGGAAATCTCCGCGCTGACGAGATACTACGACCGCGTAATCCAGTGGCTGCCGCGTGAAGACGATAAGGGCGGGCTGCTCCGCGCGATCGATGCACCGCGCAAAGAAACCGTTGGCAAAGACGATCCCTTCCCCGACTTGACCCACGAGCGCGACAAGCGCACCGCGATTCTGATCAATGGAACGTTTAACCACGACTTCGACATTCAAGCTCTCTTGATGCAACTGAAGGGAAAGCTCGCGCGCACCTCGCGCCTGGTGGTGGTTCTCTACAATCCGTACCTGCGCTGGGCGTACTACCTCACAAACCGCATGGGCATCCGCAAGGGCGACCTGCCCAGCACATTTGTGACGCGCGTCGATCTCGAAAACATCGCCAAGGTGGCGGGTTTTGAAATAGTCCGTCAGCGGCAGGCTGTCTATTGCCCGTGGGAAATGTTGGGACTCGGTACGGTCATCAACCGCGTGATGCCGCTGGTACCGCTCGCGCGCTGGCTGAGCTTGACATCAGTCGTCGTGATGCGGCCATTGGTGCCGTCGTCGCAACAGGGCGTCTCTTGCGTCATTCCCGCGCGCAACGAACGCGGAAACATCGAGAATGCGTTGAAGCGCTTTCCTGACCTGGGACGCGAGGCGGAAATCATTTTTGTCGAGGGCCACTCGACGGACGGAACCTGGGAAGAAATCCTGCGCGTCTCGACGGTGTACCGCGATCAGTTTCGGATTTTAGCGGTCCAACAACCCGGCAAAGGCAAAGCGGACGCGGTACGTCTGGGCTTTTCACACGCGCGAGAAGATTTGCTGGTGATTTTGGACGCCGACCTGACTATGCCGCCGGAAATACTCACGCGCTTCAGCTATGCCTACGACCAGGGGCACGGCGATTTCATCAATGGGTCGCGCCTGGTTTATCCGATGGAAGGCGCGGCAATGCGATTTTTGAACCGCATGGGAAATATTTTCTTCGCGAAAATGCTGAGCGCCGTCCTGGATGTGCGGCTGGGCGATTCGCTCTGCGGCACGAAGCTCATAACGCGTCACGACTACGAACGCATGGTGGCGTGGCGAAAAGATTTTGGCGAGTTCGATCCGTTCGGCGATTTTGAGCTGCTCTTCCCTGCGGCGGAGCTGGGCCTGGAAATCGTGGATGTGCCTGTGCGCTATCTGGCGCGGACTTACGGCGAAACAAACATTCAGCGATTCCGGCATGGACTCCAACTTTTGAAAATGACGTGGGTAGGGCTCGTGCGCATCAAGATGGGATTTCGGAAGAAACGGCCAAGTGACGAAGAGAATGCCTTAGAGCAGGCTTAGCCGAGGGCTTTTTTGGAGCAGAGCAAGTCGACGTAACCGGAGCGTTCGACGGCGACATCGATCGCGCGATTATCTTCAGCGATCGTAGTGGCGGCGCGAGTCAAAACGTGGAGCTTATATCCAGCGGAACGAAAAAAATCGAGCAGCACTGACGGCTCGAAGCCAAGCTCGCGCATACCGCCTGGAGCGTACTCGAAAGCGATACACAGCGCGGGAAACTTCTCGAGAGTCCTGCGCATGCCTTCGCAAACGGCAAGTTCGTACCCCTGCACATCAATTTTGATGAAAGAAACGTTCTGCAAATTGCGGGCCGCGACAAAGTTGTCCACGCTGGTGACAGAAACCGTCGTGATTTTCTCGCTAGATGGCCGCGAGGTTTTGAACTGCTCCGTGACCACGCGATGATCGGCCGAGTGCTCTTCGTTGTGCCAAAACTCAAGTGAGCCATCGGCGCTGCCGACGGCAATGTTGAATATTTCCACAGCGTCGCCAAGATTCTTGCGACGAATAACTTCTCCAAGTGTCGCAAAGCTGGCCGTGTCTGGTTCAAACGCGTAAACCTTGCCCGGCGGCTTGATCGCCTCGACAAACACGCAGGCTGTATAGCCGATGTTTGCGCCGACATCGAGAATGTCGCCATTGCCAAAAAGCTCAGAATTTCTTTTCGCTAGCGCCCAGAACGGATCTTCGTACCAGCGCTTGTAAAGAAAATACGAAAAAAGAAAAAATCTTTTGAACAACGATATTTCGAAAAGTCCCGCAGCGCGCGCCACGTTGTAGACGCGCGTGAACATGTTGGAGGACGATTTATTGCTCATGCGCCGAGCCGTTTCCCGTCGAGATCATTCGTGCCATTGCCCTCGCCCTGGGTCGAGATGGTTTTCTCCAATACAAGCAAAACTCGCAAAGCCGCAACGCGGCGCCAAAGAGGCGCCGTGGCGCGCTCGAATTTCGAAAGTGCCGGGTACCAGGATTCTGGCAAAAGATTCATGGGTTTGAAGCCGCCGCTGAGCATATAGGCGAAGAGGCAGAAAGGTTCGAGCGCAAGGAGCTTGAGTTCCGGTAAAGAACCGAGCGTACTCGAACGATACCTGGGCCCGAAGAGCAGATACGGAATCGCCTGGTTGCCGTCGAAGGCCAATTTTTCAGGTGCTTCTCCGGCTGGATTCACAATCCAGGGCGTTTCAGAGAGATCGCAGCGTTCCTGATGGAGAAAACGGAAAATGAAGTAAGAAAAAGGCGTAATCCACGGTTCGACAAGAATCAGGCGGCCGCCAGGAATCAGAACGCGCGAGACCTCGCCTAGAAAAGCCGTGGGCGTGGCCAAGTGATGTAGCATGTCCAGTCCGAAAACGTTCGCAACGCTATTCGAACGAAATGGGAGTTGCTGCGCGTCGGCGATAGCATCGAGCCAAGGACACCAGATGAGGTCCGTCGAGACGATGTCTGGCGCGTACTGTTTGAAAAAACCAGGACCGGCGCCGACTTCAACAGAAAGTCCGTCTTGTTTTCGAGCAGCGATCAGGCGCGCGAAAAATTCGTCGTTGTAGACGCGCCGCAAAATGGGCTTTGCCTCCCAAATGCGGCGGTGCCGGAGAAGCTGCTCGTGAGCTTGCGTATCGATAGCCACTGTGTGTTTTTTGATTGTACTGAGTTCAGCGGCGGCAGGGATGAGAAGCTCGGGGGATTGTTCGGTTGTCGTTATCAAAAGAGGACTGGCGCGAGACCCGGTAACTAGTCCTGCTGCCGTCTTTTCGCAGTGCAAGTGAATCCAACACAGTTTTGATAGTCTGGTCTGACCGTGAGTCCCCTTTCAAAAACGAGCGAAGAACAGAACGCTGGCCTGGATTTTCCGAGTTCAGTGCAGCCGATTGACCGGCGGCTGCTCGCCTTTCTCGCCGTGTTGCTCGCGCTGGGAACGGCCGCCATGTACGCGCCGGCGATGCGCAATGGCTTTGTAAATCTCGATGACCCGGATTACGTGACGCGGAATCCGCATGTTCTCGGGGGATTAACGTGGCCGGATATCCGGTGGGCACTCGGTTCCAGCTACCCTTCCTCGAATTGGCATCCTCTGACTTGGATTTCGCACATGGTAGACGTCCAGTTGTACGGAAGAAATCCAGCGGGGCATCACTTCACGAGCGTATTGCTGCATATCCTGGGCGTGGTGCTTCTGTTTCTTCTGATTGAAAGCGCCACTGGGCGGGCGCTGCGAAGTGCAGCGGTCGCGGCGCTATTTGCGGTGCAGCCTTTGAATGTCGAAGCGGTTGCGTGGATCTCCGAGCGGAAATCCGTGCTGTGCGTTTTGTTCTTTCTGCTGGGGATTGGAGCTTACGGCTGGTACGCGAAAAAGCCGAGCGTCGGACGCTACCTGTCGGTAGTTCTGTTTTTTGGTTTGGGAATTACTGCGAAGGTCATGGTAATTCCCTTCCCGTTTGCGTTGCTGCTGCTGGATTACTGGCCGCTGCGGCGACTGCCGGGAACAGACGCGAATGGAAACCAACACAAGTTTCTTGCGGCGCTGCGCGCCCTGGTCATCGAAAAGATTCCGCTCTTCGTGATGGCGGCCGCGGGCGGAGCCGTGACCGTTTACGTGCATTCGCGGGAACATGCGCTGACGGCAATGATGCCGTTCAGTTGGCGATTCAAGAACGCGATTTTTTCTTACGTGGCGTACCTGGGAAAAGCAATATGGCCGGTCGGGCTGGCGCCGTATTATCCGCATCCGGAAAACACTCTATCGTGGGCTATCGTCGGCCTCTCGGGCCTCGCACTGGCCACAATCACTTTAATCGTTTGGCGATTCCGAGAGCGGAAATATTTGCTGATGGGCTGGCTGTGGTATCTGGGGACGATGTTGCCGATGATCGGGTTTATCCAGACGGGCCGGCAAGGTATGGCAGACCGCTTCATGCACATTCCGATGATGGGTTTGCTCTTTGCCTCGGTCTGGCTAATCGGAGATTTGGCGGCGGAGAAACACTGGCAGAAGGAAATTGCCGTAGCGATCTTTTTGTTAGTTCTGGCGCCGTTTGCTGCGCTGACGATCAAGCAGATCAGCTACTGGCACGACAGCTACACGCTCTTCGGCCACACCCTCGAAGTGACCAAGAACAACGGCTTCGCGGAAAATGATTTCGGAGTCGCACTGATGGAGCGAGGAGAGCCACAGCTTGCCGCGCAACATTTCGTGGCCGCCGTACGGCTTAGCCCCGATCTGTCGTCGCCTCATTACAAC
Organism: Candidatus Acidiferrum sp.; assembly: GCA_036521695.1. Taxonomy (GTDB): domain Bacteria; phylum Acidobacteriota; class Terriglobia; order Acidiferrales; family UBA7541; genus Acidiferrum. The sequence continues at coordinate 4,833 of DATDHE010000556.1, forward strand.
GTTGCTGTTTTGCTGCAGCGGCAAAATCAGTTGGATGATGCGGAACACGAATACCGCGCGGCACTGGCATTATCCAATGACCAAGTGGAAATCGTGCAGTCGCACAACAATCTGGGCATCCTGTACCTGGGAGAAGGCAAATACGCGGCCGCGCGGACAGAGCTGAGCGCCGCCATCGCCATTGATCCCAATGCGCAAAACAGCTACATCGGACGCGGTACGGCTGAGATGCAGACGACGGAAGTGGATGCGGCGATCGCAGATTTTACAAAGGCGGCGCAGATCGCGCCATCGCCGCTCGCGTTGTACTGGCTGGGTCGGGCATTGGAAAGCAAAGGCGACACGCAACAAGCAGCGAAAGCCTATGCCGCAGCACTGCGACTCGCACCTACGATGGGTGAGGCGCGAACTCGGCTAGAAGCTTTGCAGTCGGGAACCCAGTGATGGACCGAGTAAAAACCCGCGCTAGATGTAATCGAACAGGATCATAAAGCCAAAATCCATGTGCAATTGCTGGTGGCAATGGAAGAGCGTGAGGCCAGGATTGTCGGCGATGAAATCCACCTCGGCTTCCTGATACCCGCCCAGCATCAGCACATCTTTGAAAACTCCTGCGGTTGGTTTTCCAGCGATGCCGACAATTTCAAAACTGTGGCGATGTAGATGGATGGGATGGATGTCGTCACTCGCGTTGTGCATCCGAATGCGGTAGCGCTTGCCTTGCTTAAGGTGAAATGAAGCAGGGACCATCTCTCCGGTCATGGGATAGCTGGCGCCGTTGATCGTCCAGCGATTGAATCCTTCTTCTGCCGCGTTTTCTTTCGCAAACGTCACATCAAAAGTTTCGTCTGGAGCGGGAGTCGTCACGCCGGGTTTCGCGAAGCGCATATAATTCCAGCGAAAAGGCTGCGGGGCGATCCATTGGGCTTTTCCCGTGCTCCCGGCATATTCGACGACGATGCCCATTCCATGTGGACGATCATCGTTATCCAGGTCGCCCAAAATCCAGACGCCGCCATGATTCATTTCCACCATCGCGGAGATCCGCTCCGCAGTGCCCAGCCAAAGCACAGGAACTTTTGTGGGATTTGGAACCGGATTTCCATCGAGTGCCACCACCTGAAACGAGTGACCAGGCAAAGCGAGGCTGCGAATTTCCGTCGCGCTTCCATTCAGGATATGAAACAAGACGCGCTCGCCTTGCTTTACGCGAATAGGCTCGCCGTGGCCGAGCATGCGTCCGTTGATGGTGAAAGATCGATAGCCGACTTCGTATCCATGAGGCATGCCTTTTGCTAGCGAAGCTTTCATGGCAGACTCGCCGGTTTCCTGGAGAGCCTTGTTGGGAGCAGAAGGAGAGAGAAAATCCTGCGCCATATCCCCTCCGCGGCTGAACGTTGGCTCGAATTCCTTTAACGTAAGAAAAACTTCGCGGTCGTATTTGCCAGGATTTTGGCGCGGCTCGATGTAGACCGGGCCAACTTCGCCGCTATATTGCCCAGCGGCGAGATTGGCACCAGCTCGGTTGTGCGTGTGATAAAAACGTAGACCTGCGGGCTTCGGTGTGAAGACGATGCGCCGCTTGCCGTGCGCGGGAACGTCGGGAGTGCCCTCTTCGGCGGCGCCGTCCACGTCAACGGGAACTCGTTGCCCGTGCCAATGCAACTGTTCCGGTGTGTCGGTGTCGTTGTAAATGTCGATGGTGACTTCTCGGCTTTCCCTGAAGCGAAGCAGAGGGCCTGGAAATTGTCCATTGTATGTAGTCGTCGAGATGATTCGCTTGGGCGCTATCTCGATCGGAGAGTTTTTAATGTGCAGCGTGTAGTCCGCGGAGCCGGAATCGTTTTGCGTTGCGATGGACGCGCTGCCCCGCCCGGCCGATTCCGCTTCAGCAAGCTTGTCACCGGCAGAAAGCAGGAGCGCTCCGGTTGCGAGCCCTGCGGTCTTTAGAAATTGTCGTCGCGATTCCGCAAGAGTTCTCATGGGCTGCCTCCTAACTGACGCCGAAGTCTCGGAGCGCGTTTCGCTTCTGAGGCCGGCCTCAAAGCGCTATAAGCGCGACTCACTCCAAGCTAAGGCAGACCAAAAGTAAAAAGCGCGGAACCGGCGGCGACAGCGACGTACTGTTTGCCGCCGATGGCGAACGATATAGGCGAAGAATAGACGGATGCGCCGCACTGGAAATGCCAAAGAGCTTTTCCAGTGGCGGCGTCGAGCGCGATGAAGTTTCCTTCGGCATCGCCGGTGAAGACGAGCCCTCCTGCTGTCGAGAGCACTCCGGACCATGTGGGCGATGGATGTTTCCATTCCCATTTGATTTTGCCGGTATCCGGATCGATGGCGCGAAGCGCGCCCCAGAACGGCGAAGTGTCGTCGTTTGGAAAATACGCGCTGCCGTAGTAGGCGTGGCCCTCTTCGTAAGGCTGCGGCGCGGTGCTAAAGATATCGCACTGCTCTCGCGAGGTGACGTAGAAAAGTTTTGTTTGTGGATCGTACGTGGGAGACATCCAGTTTGTGGCGCCGGCAGCGCCGGGGCAGACGCGGCTCCCTTCCGGGGTCGGAGAGGCTTCTTTGAGAGAGATCGGGCGGCCTTCGGCGTCTTTGGAATTGCTCCAGGTAGTTTTCGCATAAGGATTCGAGAAGAGGAGTTTTCCCGTGGAGCGATCGATTACATAAAAGTAGCCGTTGCGATTGGCTTGCGCGATGATTTGTTTTTCGCTTTGATCGATCATCACGGGAACTTGCGTGGCGTCCCAATCGTGTTCGTCGTGCTTGGTAAATTGAAAATACCATTTCAGCTTTCCGGTGTCGGGATCAAGAGCCAGCAGTGAGTTGCTATAGAGATTGTCGCCGGCGCGGCCTTCGCCGCGATTGCTGGGTGAGGGATTGCCGGTGGTCCAGAAAGTTGTGTTCGTAGTGGGATCGTAGGATCCGGTGATCCAGGCGGGAGCGCCGCCAATTTTCCAGGAGTCGCCTTCCCAGGTCTCGTGGCCGGGCTCGCCAGGGCCGGGAACCGTGTAAAAGCGCCACTTGCGCTCGCCGGTCGCGGCGTCGTAGGCGTCAATGAATCCGCGTATGCCGTATTCTCCGCCAGAAACTCCCACGATGACAAGATTTTTGATGGCGAGTGGTGCGAGAGTGATGCTGTAACCTTTGCGATAGTCGAATGCCGTGACATCCCAAATGACATTGCCGGTTTTGGAATCGAGCGCGATAACGTGCGTGTCGAGCGTGCCCAGGTAGACTTTGTCGTCGAGAATGGCGAGGCCGCGATTGACTCGTCCGCAGCACGGCCGAATGTCGGCAGGAAGCGCGCGCTGGTATTGCCAGATGGGGCGGCCCGTCTTGGCGTCTAGAGCGAATGCACGATCATCCTGGCCGGTAGCATAGAGAATTCCATCGACGACAAGCGGTGTGGTCTCAAATTTTCCGCCCGCCATCGTTTGGTAGGCCCATTTGGGGACGAGCGCGCTCGTGTTTGTAGTATTGATTTGATCCAGCGTGGTGAAGCGATGCCCCGAGTAATCGCCCGAATACATGAGCCAGTTTTGCGGCTCCTTTGCGGAATCGAGCAGGCGTTGGGGAGTGACTTGAGCACGCGCGTTCGGCGCCGCGAGAATCGAAGCGGCGAGAAAAGTGAGTGAGAGCGAGCTTTTCATCATCAGCGTCCTCATTGGTCGCCTACACTAAGCAGGAATGCGAGAATGTCCTGCAGGTCTTTGTCGCTTAACAATTTTTGATCGTAAGTGGGCATGAGAGATTCCCGCGATTTTTCGTAGGAACGAAGTTTGTCTTTTTCAAAGAGGTGAAGCTGCTCGCGGAGATCCAGCATCTGCAAGGTGAAATGATCTTCGTTCAGAACCACGCCGACGAATTTCTGGCCGTCCGCCGTTTCGACTTTCACGGTTTCGAATTCCTGAGAAAACTCCTTCATCGCTTCGGAGATCCCTTGGGCCAGGCGCCGGCTGGGATAGCGCACGGACTCGACCAGGTAATCGATGGCGCGGGCCGAGCCGGTGGTCGTGAGGTCGGGGCCGAGCCGGCCTCCCTTCCCTTCGATCATGTGGCAGGTGGAACAAGCGGCTGAACCGTAGAAGAGTTGTTTGCCGTGCGCTGCATCTCCGAGCGGTCGCGCAGGGGCTTTGACTTGAACGCTGCGAATGTAAGCAATCACTTGCCAAATTTCTGTGTCGGTCATGCCGACGCCCTGCTGAGTTGCGCCATTCGGCGGCATCGCCGTGCCGGGAACGCCTTCATTGATTGTGTGAAAAAGTTCGGCATCGGAATTTCCGTGGCGTTTTTGCGCGCGGGTCAAGTCGGGCCCGCGGCCACCACCGCGGGCGCCCAGTCCGTGGCAGAAGGCGCAGTTCGAGCGGAATTGAAATTCGCCGAGTTTGGAAGCCCTGGGATCGTTGGCGAGTGGATTTTGGTCTTGGGCATAGAGTTTCGGGACGGTAAAGTTCGCAGCAAACATGGCTAAGAGGACCATCAGGAAACCGCGAAGAACAGCGTCTTCAAGCATTTGGCGTGTTCGCCACAATCTCTTCGATTTGTTCTTTGATTTGTTCAGGACAGGCATACGCGGCGAGCCTCCTGCGGTACGGGGCCAATCGCGGCCACTATACCATTCCGGGAGTGTGCGTTGTGCGAACGACAGGTGACACGGGCATCGGCAAACCTGCGCGGTTGAGGACTGCGGAAAAGCGGGGATCGGCCCGTAAGGGGTCCCACTTGGGATCGACTGGAAGAAAGATAAGGTGAACGTCGTGGAGGTCGAAGGCCCGGTCTAGCCACTGGAAGGAATCATCCGGCTCTCTGAGTCCGGCATGGACGAGCGCCATCGCGTAGGGGGGAACATAACGCTCGCGTGCGATCGCTACCAGAGTACGAAGGACTTCTCGGGCTTCGTCGGCACGACCCAACTTCGCGAAGATATATCCACGCAGAGAAACGACTTTGCTGTTGCCACCGGAAAAGCGGCCGGCGCTGGTGAGGGCCTCAAGAGCCTGATCGTTTTGGCCAAGCTGTTCCAAGGCTTGCGCCAGCTGAAGGTGTCCAATCCAGAATTCGGGATCAACGACGATGGATTGACGAGCGAACTGCACGGCTTCGGAAAACGCGCGGCCGCTGAACGCAACTTGCGAGGAGAGCGCTTGGTGTACGGCGAGGAGCGGGTCCAATTCGCGGGCACGCCGAATCGCGGGACGTGCTTCTTCTGAACGGCCCATGTGCGACAGGAGTATGCCGATCATGCGATGCGGTAGCGGATAGCTCGGGTCGAGCGAGACTGCTTTGCGAAAGGCAGCTTCTGCGCTGGGCCAATCCCATTCAAGCCAGAATTTCAGGAAACCAAGGGTAGTTTGTACTTCAGCGAGTTCGGGTTCGGCTTTGATGGCATTGGCGGCGGCTTCTCTGGCATGAGGCCAAACAGCATGAGGAGGTGCATCGCCATTGATGGGGCCGGCGGAGTAAGAGTCTGCCAGGCCGGACCAGGCTAGCGCATAGCTGGGGTCGAGTTCGGCGGCACGGGCGAAGTATTCGATGGCGCGGCGAGTGGCGGGGGGAGTGAGCTGGTTCCAGAAGTGACGGCCTCGGAGATAGAGGTCGTAGGCTTCGGCGTTGCGGGAATGGCGGCGGGCGAGGGCGCTGAGGCGGTCTGGAGAAAGGTGAAGGTGGACCCGCTCGGCAATGGCGGCGCTGAGTTCGCGCTGGAAGGCCAGCATGCTGCTGGGTTCGCTGTCGTAGGAAGCGGACCAGATCTGCACCTGGTCGCTGACACGAATCAGCTTGGAAGTGATCCGCAAGTGGCCGCCCTCGGCGCGGATGGAACTCTCGATGAGATAGGCAGCATCGAGCTCGTGGCCGATTTCGGAGAGCGATTTTGTGGTGCGTTTGTAAGCCATGACGGAAGTGCGGCCGATGACGCTGAGATGGTCGGGATCGATTTGGCCGAGCGTGGCGATGGTTTCTTCGGTGAGACCGTCGGCCAGGTATTCGCGCTGGGGATCGGCACTGAGATTCTCGAAGGGCAAGACGGCTAGCGTGACGCGTATGGGAATCGCAGCCAACGCGGCTGGAGCAAGCTTAACCGTCGCGATAAAGTGATAGCCTTTGCCGGGAATGGTTGCGATGAAACGATTCTCACCGCGGCTCTCTCCGAGCACTCGGCGCAGCGTGGAGATGTTTTGGTTCAAGTTGTTTTCTTCCACCACCGTGTCCGGCCAGACGGCCTGCATCAGATCGTCCTTCTCGACGACCTTTCCCCTGTTTTCAACGAGATAGAGCAGAGTGTCAAAAACCTTGGGAGTGAGGGGAACGGCCTCGCCTTTCTGGAGGAGGCGGCGCGTGTGGGCTTCGACGCGGAAGTCGCCAAACTCGAAGATGTGAGGTTGCGGGGTGCTCATGTGTTCGTTTCGGGGACTTCAGAAGTTTTCAGAAAGCTTCAGGCGCATTCTAAAGACTTTCCTCTTGCGTGGGAACGATTATATGCGCGGCACCCTCCAGAGTGTAATGAGAGAGCGGCGCTAAACGAGGAGAAAAATCGTGAAATCAACTTATTGGAAAGCCTTGGCGGTACTGGCAGTAGGAGCGGCGATGCTTCTGACAGTTCGGCGGGGAGCAGCAGCGCACTCGGACGATTGGGATAGAGACGGTCAGACCCTTAAGGGTACATGGGTGGTTACCGTGACCCAGCAAGCGTGTCCGAGCGGGCCAGCGATTGCACTTCCGTTTAAATCTTTATTGACGTTCAACGCCGGTGGAACAATGACGGAGACGACAGACAATCCGATGTTTTTCCCTGCCTTGCGCGGTCCGGGGCATGGCGTGTGGAACCACACTGGGCCACACACTTACAGCGCGGATACGATGGCTTTTGTGACCGTGAACGGCGTGCTGGCGAAAACGCAGAAGATCAGCCAGACCATCGAAATCGGAGATGATCCGGACCAGTTCACGACTACCTCAGCCTCCGTCCAGTTCTTCGATCCGACTGGCACTTTCCTCGTGAGCGGCTGCGCAACAGCCACTGGCCAGCGACTCGAGTAATGGGCGGCAGGGCGTGAGTCCTTCCGGCGGGGTGTGGGCCAGAGAATGTTTCCGATTCTCAGCTCGCAGAAGAGCGGCCCTCAATCGTGCTGGCGGGACTCACGCCAATCTGCTTTTGCCGCAAGATCAAGCAAACGTGATTATTTCGCAGTCGTTGTCATGGTCCTGGCAAAGGCGATGTTTCGGACGCGGCCGGCAAAAAGGTCGCAGCCAGTGACATGGCCTGCGGCATCGCGGCGGAAAACGATGGCAGTGCCGAACGGGCCTTGGAATTCGTCGAGAACGGTTGGTTCGAGGACGGCAGGCTCCTGCCAGTTGGTGGCCAGAGTGAGCTTGCCGTCCTTGACGGCAAAGCGATAAGTAGCTTGGAGTTCGGCGCTGGTGTATTCGCCCGCGTAGCGCGCGAGACTTTCTTCAGAAGCCTTGAGCGGTTCATATCTTTCAAATATTTGCGGCTCAGTGTCCTTAAAACTCAGCGTAAGGCGCAAACGGGAGTTTGCTTGGCGGTCGAAAGCAATTTCAGGACCTGCCGTGGCGACGAAGTGGGTCGGGTCGCGAGGTTTGAAAAGTGTGCCGAACGCTCCAACGCCTTCATTTGATGCGGAAATTTCCAGGACGGAGTGAGACTCCAGGTTGCGATACCAACCGGCGAATGGGCGAGCGTCAATGCTCGCAGCGGCGGAGGCGGGAGGTTCGGGCGAGAGTTGGCCAGCGAGGTAGAGGTCCGCGACCTCATACGAATGGCGGCCGGGATTGCTGGTGCCGAGATTGCACAACGTGATGACGGAAAATTTTTGTTGAGGGAAACGCAAGAGTTCGGTGCGATAGCCGAAGAGAGCTCCGCCGTGCTCGACGATGGGTAGGCCGCGATAGGTGCTAATCGTCAGACCGAGCGCGTATTCGATTTGCTTTCCGTTGTTAAGCACACCCGGCGTTTGCATTTCCTTCAGGAGAGTGCCTTTGCCCAGCTTGTTGGCATAGAAGTTGCGATCCCAGAGAAGGAGATCGTCGAGGCTGCTCATTAGGCCGCCATCGCCGATTTTGTCGAAATTGGTGGACCAGTCGACGCGGAAGCCGCCGCTCGGGCGCGGCTCGTACGCGGGAACGCGGCCGGGAACGACGACAGTGTGGTCGTCATAGAAGCGCGTGTGGGTCATGCCAAGCGGCTTGAAGATATTTTCTTCGGCGAATTGCGAGAGAGGTTTGCCCGTGGCGCGCTTGATAATCACGCTGAAGAGGAAAAAATTTGTGTTGCTATAGAGATATTCGTCGCCGGGCATGTAGTTGAGCGCTTTTTGGCGGGAGAGCAGATCGAGCAATTCGGGTGTGGGGTGAATATCCTCGAAATTGCGTCCAGCGAGGAGGAGCAGGCCGAGAATGTCACGGAAGCCGCTGGTGTGATGCAACATTTCGCGGAGCGTGATGGGCTTGCCGTAAGAAGGAAGCTCGGGGACATATTTGCGGACGTCGTCATCGAGCGAGAGATAGCCTTGCTCCGCAGCGAGCACGACGCTGGCAGCGGTAAATTGTTTCGAGACGCTGCCCATGTAAAAGACGGACTCAGGAGTGAGTGGGACACTTAGTTCCAGGCTGCCTTCGCCGTAGCCTTTTTTGTAGACAAACTCGCCGTCGCGGACGACGCCGAGCGCGCAACCCGGCGAATCGGGCTTGTCGTACGCCGCAAAGACTTTATCGACCTTGCGTTCCATATCGCCGGAGTCTTGCTGTGCGAAGCAAGCAGGTGCGGTGAACGAGCCAGCAAATAGTGCGATGATTGCAGCATTGCGGAACAAATTCATGGCAGAGGCCCCTTAGGATGTCTTGAACCAGCGGAGGAGCCTATATCGGCGTTGCCGGCAAAGCAAAGTCTTTTGCCTGCAGTAGCTGTTCAAAGCCGCGCCCAAGGCATGCCCCAATTTTCTAGTTGTTTTCTAAGGTTATGATTACTTTTCCGCGGGCATGCCCTGTTTCCAGATAGCGGATAGCCTCAGGGACTTCATTCAAATTGTAACGCCTGTCGATGACCGGTGTTATCTTTCCAGATTCTATACGCTCGCGCATCCAGGTCAGATCCTGTTTGCTGGGTTTCGCAAGAACTATGAGCAGCTTCTGGTTCCCGAACATCGACAACACAAGAGAGGAAATTGCACGCAGCAAGGGTCGGATCGTCCAGTTGTCGGTCGTTCCCCCCGCGCCGACGTATATTCCCTTGGGATTTAAAACGCGCCTGGAAGCTGACAAGGAATGGTTCCCAACGCCATCGAAAAACAGGTCGTAATGTTGCGCGCTTTCTGTAAAATCCTCTTGTGTGTAGTCGATGACGCGATCTGCACCGATGGACCGGACCATGTCGAGATTCCTGGTGCTGCATACGCCGGTCACATCCGCCCCAAACGACTTGGCAATCTGCACAGCGAATGTACCTACACCTCCCGCGGCACCGTTAACCAGGACCTTCTGACCTGCTTGGATGTGTCCCTTGTCGCGAAGGCCCTGCAATGCGGTATAGGCAGCCACAGGTACGGAAGCTGCTTGCTCAAATGTCGCGTTATCTGGCTTCATGACCAATTCTGATTCGGAGGCACAGACATACTCGGCAAAGGCACCTTTGCACGAGCCGAAAACCTCGTCGCCGAGTTTGAATTGCGATACCTTGGCGCCAAGGGCTTCGATCTGGCCGGCAACATCAACGCCCAGCCTCGGGACTTTTGGTTTGCGCAGCCCGGCGATGATACGAACGGCGTACGGTGTGCCTCTTATGAAATGCCAGTCAAGTGGATTGAGACTCGCCGCGCGAACTTTTATCAAGACTTCGCTGTCCTTGGGAACGGGCTTCTCGACGTCTGCGATATTGACAACATCCGGAGGTCCGTACCTCATGTAGACGGCAGCTTTCATTGGCGTTCCTCCGCTGCGCTGGCCTTTTTCTCGCTGAAGACATTTACAAGAGCAGGAGCCGATTCTTTAATTGATAAATCCAAACGACGGTGAGATGCTGGCATCGTATCTCAGATAGTTGCTCGCGGGGAGTTTATGGCCCCTGAGACCCTTCCGTCGGACTGCTCATCGGCTCATTTTTCGGCTCTCCAGCCGTTTAACACACTCGCTCTGAGCCAGGTCTGTCCCTTTAGCGATTTGCGCAATAGGAGCGAACCATGCGTCCCAGAAATATACCTTTTCTTTTCGCCATCGCTCTAGGTCCAGTGGTATCTCCGCAGACTGCCACGGGACAGGACGACAAGATAAAAATCGCCGTCCCACCGTTGAATGTGACGGCGGAGATTTCGACGGGTCTGGGCACGGAATGCAAAGCTGGCAGGGGGTTAGTCGCCCACTTGCACTACGTGGGCACGCAACCGCTTCGCGGCTATCTCGTCGAATTTGTTTTCTTTGATCAGGCGACGCACCAGCCAATCGAGACACAATCCATTCAAGATGTGCGCAATTTGCGCGAGCCAATGATTGCCGATGGCGCGGAGTGGACGCGAACGGTCTGTTCGATTCCGGAGAACAGGCCGGCAGACGCGCTGATTGTCCACGCGAGGGTTGACGTCTTGAAGTTCGTGGACGGTTCGATTTGGGGGCCTGCGTCGCTGCCGGAATCTCATCAACTTATCGGCACAATTGACGGGATGGATTTCAGCATGAAGACAACCGATTTGTTGAGGTATGTGTCCCCCATTCTGCCGCGCGGAGGGCCGGTTCCTGTGGAAGACATCGAAATCCAGACTATTGGTCCGCTGCGGATCGGGTCTGGCGTTTGGCACGAAGGAAGCGGAACGGCGATGGTGGCGGTCGAGGCGACCAACGCGGGCGCCGCCCCTATTCGCGGCTTTGTGTTTACGACAAGCTTTTTCGATCCCAATAGCGGTGCGCCTCTCCGTAGCGTCACGACCAAGGAGCTCGAGACACAGGGAAACCCGTCTCACTATCTCCTGCCTGGAGCGAGCTGGGTGGCCGGGCCACGTAAGTTTTCCTACTTGCCCGATGGAAGCCGCGCCAGTTACAAAATCACGCTGGACTTGGTCGTGTTTGCCGACGGCTCGACATTTGGGCCGAAGAAGTCTCGGGAGTCCGATGAGGTGCTGGGCATGTTCCGTGGCATCGACCTCATGAACCTCGCGAGTCACGGTGCCCCGGCGGCTCAGAGCCAATGACTGGAAGCGAAGCCTCGGCTAGCGCTTGTCTGGTGGATTGTGGGAACTCTGGCCGAGGTGCTTGGTTTCGGGTCCTAGTTTGACGTACCGATTTGGAAGCGGACTGACGGTTGGCGACAGCTGCCCGCTCCCTTTCTTTTTGTAAGCGTTGATTCTAAATAGTTTAAGGCTCTTGTAAGTTTATTAGAATCAACGCTCGCGGACGATCCTGTAAATGTTGATTCTAAAGGGCTTGGTGGTAAACATAATTCTCACACCAAACTCGTCTTTTAGACTCATGCGACCCTCACGACGGTGCCGCGGTCCGCGTTGGTTCCGACCCAGCGAGAGAGCGACCGCAGGGCTTCGCCCGCTACATTTGCTGAGCAAGGCCCGTTTGGGGCGTTGCGAAGAATCAGAAAGGAGCACAGCTAGGATTCATCGCATGCAAAATGGGCATGCGATGCAGAGGCGCTTGGCAGTGGCACTACGGCCTAAAATGAAAAAGCG
>DATDHE010000557.1:0-4506 GCA_036521695.1 Candidatus Acidiferrum sp.
GAGACAAATCTGTTCCGGGCTTTCCGAAGAAGGGCGAGCGATTTGCGATGGGCGGTGTCGCGATCTATCGCATGGTCCACGGCAAGATCGTCGACGACTGGGGTATCCAGCTCGTCTGTCCGACGGATACTCCGTGGGGGTGATCCGGGCGGGCGAAGTGGCTGGCGGTAGAGCGCTCCACGGCGGAAGTCAACACACGAGCGCACTTTCATTAATACGTCGTCGAACCTGGCCCAGATGCCGCTTGGGATATTCACCGTCGTCATCGTGATCGCCGCGATCGTCGTCACAGTCGTCGCCGGTCCGGTGCATCTTTCGCGATCGCCGGAACTCGAAACGATAGTCGTCGACAAACGCGCGCGAGCTTGACTACGCGGGGAACACGGGGAGCAATCGGGCGATTTGAGAATCATCGGACTCGCTCTTGCGATAGGCGGACTGTTCGCTCTGCTCTTTGCCTTCACTAACCGAGCGAGTGTCGATACCATTGAAGTGCTGGTTCGTGCGCGATTGGCGTGGGCGTGGCCATGATGCTGAGGCGCTGACTCATTGGAAGCCCCGCTGCGCGAGGAACGCCTGCGGGAGACCATGAGATGCCTCGGTATCGCTGCCCGAAATGCAATCAGACATTCACGCCAAGTGACAGCCGAGATGGGCACTTTGAGCATCGTTGTCGAGGTTGCGGCGCGCAGCTGCAATGGGATGACGGGCCGTTCGGCGGCAATGCGCGCCAGTGTACGCACAGCCTTCGTCTCAAGGCTGGCTCCCTGATTCCGCTATCCAAGTAGACGCACCGAGCACTCAACCGTCGGCTATTGCAGTGGAATTGAAGCTGTGTGCGGCGAATTGCTGATTCCCACGGAAAATCAGCAATTCCACACACAGGTGTCTGGCTTCCTGCCGAGGGCCGACTTGGGACCGAACAATCGATCTGAAGCCGGCATCACCGCTGGTCGTGGGACGGGAGACGTGTCCGTTGACGCAAGCGCGGCGCAATGAAATGTCACAGATTGGAAGGACGACAATGACAACACGAAGACTGAAAACCATGATGTACTTCACCGCGCTCGCCGGGCTCATGCTTGCGCTGAGCAGCTGTTCCTCGTCGCCGGATCCGTCGCAAGCTCAACAGGCTTCGCTGGCGCGGACTGAGCTACACTTCGATCTCAACAAGTGCCAAAGCTTGGGGGCCGGCCTCTACAAGTGCCCCGCAGCTGACAAGCCTATCTGCAGCCCGGACTACAACGGCACCCTGGAATGCGTCCGCATCGGGCCAAAGGGCAGTGTGTTCCTTCAGAGCCCGAGCGCACCCTAGCCCCCAAACGTCGTAGCTAATCGGGTGCTCCTGGACCCTGAACCGTCAGAGGAGGCAAGTCACATGGCGCGTGACGACCGTAGAGTTACTTACCCGGTCGATCCGGCGTTCACCGCCTTGGTCAGCATCGACATCCAAGTCGGATTCGGCCGTGATTCGTGGGAACCAGTACCTAACGCACATGCTGCGGTACGCAACTTCGTCCGCGCGGCGGAGGCTTGGCGCGAAGTAGGCGGCAAAGTGATCCACGTTCATACCGCCTACACGCCCGAGCGCGGACCGACGGGGCGCATGACTGATTTCGCTTCCGATGTGGCTAGCGCGCTCGCCAAGGACTCGCCGAGCACCAGGTTTTACGAGGATGTAGTCAAGGAAGGCGATCTGTTGATCTCGAAGACCACCTTTAGCGCGGTCGCGAGCAGCGATCTACTTGCGCAGCTTCGCGCGCGGAACTTTGATACCGCGGTAGTGGCCGGGCTCACGACGCCTATCTGCGTGCAGACCAGCGTCGATGGACTCAGCATGGCCGGCATTAAGGTCGTCCTGCTTGAGGATGCTTGCGCGTCGCAGTCATTAGGCCTCTTCTCCGCCGAGCAGGCTCATCAGATGGCGGTTGATCGGATGGGCTATGTATTTGCGCAGATCGAGACTACCGACGGCTTTATCACCCACGCCCGGGCAGCCAAGGGCCATCCGAAGGCAGCAGCGGAGTAGCCGACGCGCTCAGATCGCTTTGCCGCCAGGCCGGTGCGTGGCGAATTACCGATTTCCCTGATCCGCCCTGTAAATTCCCTGATCCTCTGAAACAATTGCTACTCGGCCAGAAAAATTCCCTGTTCCATCGAGTAGGGAATTTGGTCAAATCCATATACCGAGCCAGTGCAGGTCAGCGGCCTCATCGCCTTCTTAATGTGGTTACGGGAGCTTCGTGAACAGAGTAGTTCTCGCCTGTCGACATTGCGCAAATGCGTGAGAGATGCACGTAGGGGAGCCCCGTTTCCTTGGCCCATGCGTTGAACTGTGCCTGAACCTTGGCGAAGTCGTTTTTTGATTTGACGTCTGCAGAGATGTCCAGACCGGCTTCTCGTAAGCAAGCGACCACATCTTTCGAGGTCACAAAACCGTCCCAGCCAAGAAACCGCAGCAGCATCTGTCCGCTATTGCCGCCAAGCCGGCTCGCGCGTTGGTCGAGTAGCTTCAGCAAGCCGACTTCGTCTGAGGAAGGCCAGCTGGCCAGGAAACGTCCAAAACTACCAAACTCTCGCGCGATTTCTTGCAGAAAGTACGCGTTGTGCCGGACTGACATGATTTTGGCGCCGTTGCGAACAATCCGCTTGTCCCTCATAAGTGCTGCCCAAAATTCGTCCGATTGAACCGTCAGTTCATCGGGGTCAAAGCCGAGGAGGGCTTCTTCAAAACCAGACCACTTCGCTTCGATCACGCTCCACACGAACCCTGCCGAAAATACTCGCTTCGTCATTTCGGCAAGCACGCGATCATCGCCGAGCTTCATCAGGGACTTCGAATTGGGAATCGGTGCAAGGAGAGCGGCTAGAGCTTTCGCCCCTCCCTTGCGCTTCTCCGCACGTGAGCGAATGACCTTGAAGGAAGTCACCCTATAAACCTTCTTCCTTTTCCGCTTGCGCAGGCAGTATTGTCACTAACGATAGTTCCCAGCTTGCGTTTTGACTAGACGGAGAATTTCGCTCGATGGACGGCGAAACACTTTTTCTCTCGCTTCCATCAGCGCGCCGATTGCAAGACAGGGTTCACGATGACAGTGAAATGACCCCATTCGCGGCGACCGCCCGGTTCCGTTTACGGTCGAGGAGGAACTCCAATGGCGCAAGAGATTTCATCCATGCAGCAGATGCCTCCCTTCCAATTGATGGAGCTCAGTTACGGCCTGATATCGACGCAAGCGCTCTACGTGGTCGCGAAGCTCGGCATCGCGGATTTGCTTTCGGATGGTCCGAAGACTGCCGGGCAACTGGCCGCGTTGACCGGTTGCGATGCTGATTTCCTCCAACGCCTCCTTCGGTTCCTTGTCAGCAAGGGCGTGTTCGCCCACAGTGCAGGGCGCTTCGAGCTCAACGACGTAGGCTCGATGCTGCGAGCGGACGCGCCGCGGTCGGCGCGCCCAATGGCGCTCTACTTTGGCTCAGCGTGGAATTGGAACACATGGGGAAACCTGCTGGGATCGGTGACCAAGGGTAAAACCGCATTCGACCTTGTCCACGGCGCGGGTTTCTTCGAGTACATAGATACTCATGCCGATGATGCAGCGATCTTCAGCCAATATATGGACACCTTGGTACGCGACTTCGCGAAGCCCGTTTTGATGAGCTACGACTTCAGTCAAAAGAAGCATCTCATCGATATTGGCGGTGGTCACGGTGCCCTTTTGCTCGCGGCGCTCGAAGCCAATACGGGTCTACGCGGAACGCTATTTGATCTCCCCAAGGTGGTTAACGGCGCCAGAGCCGTGGTGGAGGGAGCAGGCATGCAGGATCGATGTACGTTAATCGAAGGAAGCTTCTTTGAATCGGTCCCATCTGGTGGCGACGTTTATCTGCTGTCAAATATCCTTCACGACTGGGACAATGAAGACTGCCTCCGAATCCTGAAGAACTGCCGAACTGCGATGGGCTCAGACTCATCGCTACTTGTGTGCGAGGCAATCCTGCCCGACGGAGACTTTTCTCCGATCTGGCTATTCGATCTTGTGATGCTGGCCCTAACCGGCGGCCGCCAACGTACGGTCGCGCAGTTCTCGGCGCTGTTTCAAAAGGCTGGTTTGAAACTCGGCCAGCTAAATCCTCTTGGCCTGATAGAGGCACTCCCCTCGTGATTCGCCAATGGCGAGACTGATCGAGAATTGCACCAGCTGGAGCGGTGAGGCTAATTGCAGTTCACGCGGCAGCCGGAGTCTGAAAGAGGCCGTTGCAGTGTCGGCGCCGGCGATATGAATCGAGGTGTGCGATCGGGTGCGGCGCTAGCGTTCCGTCTACCTGTGTGTGGCGAATTGCTGATTTTCCGCGGCAATCAGTAATTCGCCACACATATATGGACCGCTCCCGAGCGCAAGACTGTTTTTGGAGTCCGATGAGCGATGATCCGGTTGCAGTCATATATTCGGCCTCGTTATGGGGCATCATCGTTTGTGCCCCCGGGCCTAGATGGAAGTTCGC
>DATDHE010000558.1:0-2232 GCA_036521695.1 Candidatus Acidiferrum sp.
CTGGCTAACTTTTAACAACCGGACACTTCATTTGTTCTCAAAAGCGGTGGAGTCGAGGTGTGACGCGGTGGTTTAGGCGCAGCCTAGCCGTTTGCCGACCCTTTCGTCTGTCGGTGCCTCACGAGCTGTGCCGTGCTTCCGTTTTCACACCCACCGGGTGGCCGAAGGCAGTTACCCGCCTCCGGCTCCCACAGAACCCAGCGTGCGGATTTCCCGCACTGGGCTCGTCAGAAGGTGATTCACAGTTTGGCGATAGCTTGCAGCTCCGGATAGGAGAGATGCAGCTTTGGTCTAAGCAGCGGGAACTGCGACTTGATCTGTTGGAACTGCTCCCATCGGATCGTGCCGTGCCAACTCCGACTGCTCAGCATTTTGCGCCAATAGCGTTCTACGGCCCGATGGACCTTCAGCAATGACCGCAGATTCCCGGCAATGCCGTAGTATGCATCGTGACCACGAAGCATTTGATTGAGATGATTGACCTGCTCTGGCAACGGCGAGTGCCGCATCAGCCGCATCTGTTCTTGTAAACGCATCAACGCGCGACGCAGTCGTGATTTCTCTGTACGCATTCCAATCCGAAAGTTCCCTTTCCGATTGCGCGTGCAGTACAGTGTGAAGCCCAGGAAATAGATTGTCTCCGGGCGTTTACGTCCGCGCTTCCCCGCGTGTCTTTGCGCGTACCGACCAAATTCGACAAGCTTGGTCTTCGTCGATTCCAGACTCAGGCTAAATCGCCTCAGCCTTTTGGCAAGCGCCTCCTGAACACGAAGTGCGTCCGCGCGATATTGGAAACACAACACGAAGTCATCGATATACCGCACCATGCAGGCCTCGCCCCGAAGTCGGGGTTTGACCACGCGCTCGAACCACAGATCGAGCACATAGTGGAGGTATAAATTACTCAGCAATACGCTGATCGATCCTCCCTGCGGCGTTCCCTCTTCGCTAAGATGGACTTCGCCGTTCTCAAGGACACCTGCTTTCAGCCAACGCCTGATCAAACTGATCAGCCGTCGATCTCCCACCCGGTGCTCGACAAATCGGAGCATCCATTCGTGACTCAAGCTCCCGAAGAAATTCTTGAGGTCCGCCTCCAACACCCACTCGATCTTTCCGCCCGCAATCCTCTCGTGAAGAGTTGCCAGCGCTTGGTGGGCGCCTCTGCCGGGCCGTCCGCCAAACGAGCACGACAGAAAATCCTGCTCGTAGATGGCCGACAGCACCTGAGAGGCGCTTCGTTGAAGTGCACGGTCCGCAACAGTCGGCACGCCCAGAGGGCGCATCTCCTGTTTCCCCGGCTTTGGGATATAGACGCGCCGAATCTCCGGCGCTCGATATCCTTGGCGGTGTATGGATTGCAAAGTGGCTGCAATCCACTCCTCAAAACTCTCCTTCGCTTCCATTACGGTCTGTCCATCCACTCCGGCGGCGGACTTGGCAGGAATGCGACATAGATTCTCCCAAACCCGCTCCTTTGTGACGTGATGGGCCAGCGACGTAAAGCGAAGTTTCGGCTCGCACCGAGCTTTGACTGCTATTCGTTCGAGTCCTGTTTCCATGACTGGCGGTTCTTCTCTTTGCATAGAAGGCCGTATCCTCCCTTTGAAATGGAGCTCATGTTACCCACGAACAATTCAACTTCCGCTGCCCGCTTCCCCATGTGGCCGGCTTTCCCGTCCTCAAAGTACTAACAGGCAGTCTGACTTCCGTCAGGCCTTCAGATCTTCCTCGCTGATTCAGCTTGTTGGACCCTACAAGCCAGGCTTGAGCCTGACGGATCTCCCTTGTTCCTATGGAATCCTTTGGTTGCATGCTGGCGGTACGAACCCCGGAAGCAACTCAGCACACTCGCCATGACGCATCCTGAGTTTCTGCCTTCCCCTAAGAGCGATAGGGTCGGCTACTTCAACCACGTTCGATTTCGGGGCTATTTTGCCGTTTACTGGTGTTCCGGCCTGCAAACCTTCCGGTCTACGCTTCGCAATGGCCGTTGCCGGACATCACGCAAGACTTGGTACGCGGCTGCGAGCTAGGCTTTACCGCGGCCTCCATTTCAGGAGACTGAGTTCCATAAGCTTTCAAGGCACAACGCTCATCGAACCGGACGTGCGCAATTAACGCATCCGGCTCTCGGAGAAAGACTCACGCGCTCGCCCACGGAAAGCTGTTCGTCCGCTTTGTGAGACGGACTAAGCCGAGCACGTCGTGTAAGGTCGTGTCCGAATACAG
>DATDHE010000559.1:0-2734 GCA_036521695.1 Candidatus Acidiferrum sp.
AATTTATTCATCGCCGGGGCCGAAAACGTGCGCGGGCTTCGAAGGCAGCTATGGGCACGAGGAGCAGGATGCGCAAAGCTATGCAGCCTGGGGCATCGACTACCTAAAGTACGACCTCTGCAGCTTCGACAAGATCATGGAGGCGGCGGGTTCTGCAGATGCAGCGCACAAATTAATGCTCGGTGCGTACACGAAAATGCATGATGCGATTCTGAAGATTGGGAGGCCGATGGTCTTCAGCCTTTGCCAGTATGGGGCGGATGCAGTGTGGCGTTGGGGAGCCTCTGTGGGCGGAAACGCATGGCGGACGACCGGCGATATTTCGGACAATTATGAACGCATGACGGATATCGGATTCGGGCAAGCGGGCCTTGCGAAATTTGCAGGTCCGGGGCACTGGAATGATCCGGACATGCTCGAAGTGGGTAACGGAAAGATGAACGCAGAGGAGTATCGAACGCACTTGAGCCTTTGGGCTTTGCTGGCCGCGCCGCTGCTTGCGGGGAACGATTTGAGCGCGATGAAGCCGGAGACGATCGCCATGTTGACGAATCGCGAGGTGATTGCGATTGATCAGGACAGGTTGGGGAAGCAAGCGGACCGAGTATGGGCGGAGGGTAGCCAGGAGATTTGGGCGAGACCGGTGGCGGACGGTGCGAAGGGCGTCGGGATCTTCAATCGGTTCGACTGGCCGCAGATGATTGAGGTGGATTTTCGAGAGTTAGGATTCCAGGGCAGCGTGAAAGCGCGAGACATTTGGGCGGCAAAAGATATGGGAACGCTTCCGAACAAATACGTGGCGCACGTGCCTGGGCACGGCGTGGTGTTGCTGAAGATCAGGCCATAGTTCCGGAGTGGCAACCCTTCCGAGAAGGGCGCACTGGTGAGTTTCTTCGGGCGGACGTCGGGACAGGTGACATGTTGCGCCACTACAAAGAATACAGAAGCTAGATGCCGACGGCGTTGCGGGGGCGCTGCTCGCGAACCTGTCTGGTGTTCTGGATTGGCTCCGCTTCGCATTCGATGGCAATCGTTGTGACCGGGTGATCCGGCGCTCCCGTTGGCAGGCCGGTGAAGCGGACGCGAAAGCGCTCTTGATCGAACTTTACGTTTTGTCCCGAGGAGAGAAGCCTGGCAGAGTTTACCTTGGTCGTTAGGCCGCCGAGGGCGATCGTGTCGCCTGGCCAGAAATGAATGTGCATGTAGAGAGTGTTGCCGCGGCGCGTGAAGCCAGCAAACTCGGAGGCGTGCACTTGGCAGGGGTCCGTTGTGTAGATGGATTCGCCGTTGCGCGATAGCCATTGGCCAACTTCCGTGAGGACGCGAACAGAGTCTTCGGGGATTGAACCGTCGGGCTTCGGACCGATATTCAAAAGATAGTTGCCGCCATCGCGCGAACACTCAACGAGATTGCGAATGACCGTCTTGGGGCTCTTCCAGTTGTCATCAGCCCGCTGGTAACCCCAACTGTCGTTTAGCGTCATGCAGCTTTCCCAAGCGCGCGTTCCCTTCTCCGCGACAATTTCCTGTTCGGGCGTGGAGAAGTCCCCGGGGATGCCATTGCGGTTGTTGACGATGATGTCGGGCTGCAAACCGAAAACCATTTTGTTCATTCGCTCGGACTCCCATTGCTCCGCGGTGAGCGGCCAATCCACGTCGTACCAGAGCACGTCGACCTTTCCGTAGTTGGACATTAGTTCGTGGACGAGCCCACGCGTGTATTCGACAAATCGTTTGCGGGCTTCGGGATCGGTGGCGCAGCGGGCGCCGTCGGGATGATGCCAGTCCATCAGCGAATAGTAGAAGCCGAAACGCAGGCCTTCGGCGCGAGCCGCTTCGACATATTCGTGGACCAGGTCGCGCCCGGGACCTTGTTTGGGAGCGCAGTAGTTGGTTAGTTTTGTGTCGAAGTTGCAGAATCCTTCGTGATGCTTGGAGGTCATCACCATGTATTTCTGGCCAGCGGCTTTGGCGAGTTTTGCCCAGGCGCGAGCGGCATAAGGTGCCGGCTGGAAGCGCTTTGCCAGTTGCTCGTACTCGGTGACCGGGATGCCTTCCTCTTCCATTGCCCACTCGTGACGGCCCAGAACGCTATAAAGCCCCCAGTGAATGAACATGCCAAAACGCGCTTCGTGCCACCACTTCATACGGCGGGCGCGGTCGGCGTCTTCTGCTTCGGGAGCGCTCTGCGGTAGAGGCGTTGTCGGCTGCGCATGGCCCACCGCTTCGGTGGCGCTCGAAGACACGGCGAGGGTTATGAGCGACGCGCTCGTGCCCACCAGCCAATCACGGCGCGGCATACGATTTGGTCCCATGACGTCAGCCTCCGAAGAACAAGAAAGTCGTCCCCGCTACAACGGCTACGCGAGCCGAGAAATGATTGACTTTTGACCCTTACTTTTCAAGCTTGAAGATTTTTTCCATCAAGAGCCACTTTTCGCCAGGCTTGGCGTCTTGCAGCGGCTCTTGAAATTTCCACATCAGCTCTTCCCACATCCGCACTTTGGGATTCGCGCTGTCCGCGTTAGCTTTAGCCTCGAAGGAAAATTGCTCATTGACCTCCATCACCATGAACATGCGCGTGCCATACAGATAGATCTCCATGTCGTCGATTCCCGCGTCTTTGATGCTCTGCGTGATTTCCGGCCAAATCCTCTCGTGGTAGCGCCTGTATTCGGTGATCAGCTTGGAGTCGTCTTTGAGATCCAGCGTAAGACAATGACGTTTCATCTAT
>DATDHE010000560.1:0-14762 GCA_036521695.1 Candidatus Acidiferrum sp.
CCTGCTGGTCTCGCCGTCGTCGACTCAACCAATCCACAGTCTTGGAACAGGTACGCATATGTCGCGAATAACCCATTGAGTTTTATCGATCCCCTTGGCCTCTGCACGCCCGGCCAAAACTGTCATTCTACACCCGGTGTGAACTGTCTGACCGGTGTCGCTTGTCGCAACATCACAAATTTTTCTAAGTGCCCTAACGAACCACCGGGATTTTTGGATCTCACCAACCTTTACCCGTCCTTGACCCATTCCACGCCGTCGATGGTCAGGTCCTAACGTCGGTGTCGCAGGTGGACGAAGACGGTTGCTTAACCAGGATTCTCCTCACATTCGAGCCGAACACGCTCACGATTGACGCGAATGGGAATGATGATAGCGTCGAATTATTGGTGACAGACTCGTCCCAAAGACCTCCGGCGGACGACGTTAGTGACAGGCAGCCTTGGGCAACGTTCATCAGAGAGCCGTTTGGCTGGGGATGGCTCATTGTGAACCAACAAGGCTATTGCGACGGAGTGCTGCTGAGTTTTCGCGGAATCCGTCCCCAGCTAATTCTGATTGTCGAAGCCTCAGAAGTCCGTGAGATTACGGGGCGGGATAGCGACGCGCACAGCATTTAGCACAGCGGCAAGGTCCATGATTTCTTGTGCGATGGCCCCGCCGATGGGGGGTAGGTACCCGAATGCCGCGGCAATCATACCTATGATACTCAACGTCATTCCGCCAACAGCGGACTGCAGGGCGATGCGGCGCATCCGGCGGGCGATATGAATCAATTCGTCTACGCGCCCTAATGAAGTTTCCAAAATGACAGCATCCGCTGCCTCCGAGGTGACGTCGCTCTGGACTCCGAATGCAACGCCAACCGTCGCCGCTTGCATCGCTGGGGCATCATTTACCCCGTCACCGAGGAAGAGAGTCGGAGAAACACTTGCTTCTTTCCGAGTGATTGCTACCTTCTCTTCTGGGGTCTTGGCGGAGTGCACCTCTGTGATTTCCACCTGGCTGGCGAGGCGCCGCACTTCCTCATCACGGTCGCCTGAGACAAGTAGGACGCGATTTACGGCATGGCGCGGTCTCAGATGTCGAATGAACGTGCGGCTATCCGTACGAGGCATGTCACGGAAACGAAAGGTGGCAGCGTATTTGCCATCGATAAAAACCAAGCATTCCAGTCCAGAAGTAACTGGCGGCAAATCGAGCTTTTGCCCTGAGATCTTGGTCCGACTGGTTATCCAGACTTCTCGATAGTCAACTCTTCCTCGCAATCCCTCGCCGGGGCGTTCGCTGATCTCTGAGACGATCTCCGCTGGCAAATTAGCCTTTTGAGCCGCATCCAGAACGGCCTGCGATAGCGGATGTTTGGAATACCGTTCGAGACCCGCAGTGAGCCGCAGCACCTCGTCTTCATTGAAACCCGGTGCGCAAAGAATCTCGAATAAGGACGGTTTGCCGTAAGTCAGCGTCCCGGTCTTGTCAAAAATAAGCGTGCGACAGCGGTCAATTTGTTCGAGTGCGGCGGGATTCCTGATGATGATTCCGCGTCGCGCGGAAAGGGAGATCGCGCCGATGATTGCCACAGGGATGGCAATGAGCAACGGACACGGGGTCGCCACCACCACGACAGCGAGAAAGCGGTCGGCGTGACCAGTGAACGCCCAAGCCATCACTGCCAGCGTGAGGGCCACCGGCGTATACCAAGCTCCCAGCTTGTCCGCCAGCCGACGAATGCCAGGGCGGCGCTGCTGCGCATCCTGCATCACCCGCATAATTCGCGCGAACCGTGAGTCTACTGCCAACTTTTCCGCGCGAATGTACACGGCGCTGTCGCCATTGATCGCTCCTGAGATTACCTGCGACCCCTGCATCTTTTCGATTTCGAAGGGCTCGCCAGTCAGATAACTTTCATTCATTTTTCCGCGGCCTTCAACAACCACACCATCCACAGGGCAGATTTCGTGCGGAAAGACTACGAGTGTTTCTCCTACCGCGATGTCAGCAAGCTTTACGTCCGCTATGTTGGGCCCAACTCGCCGATGCGCGACCTCCGGGACCCGTCGCGCAAGTGCATCGAGGACTGATGACGCACGTCGGCTTGCGAATTGTTCCAATGCCGTACCTCCAGAGAGCATCAGGATCACGATGACGCCTACCAAGTATTCGCCAAGAATCACAGCGGTGATGATGGAGATCCCGGCGAGATGGTCAGATCCGAATTCTCGTTGAAAGAGCTTTCGCACCAAACGGACGATTAGAGGGCCTCCCCCCGCCAGCAGGGCCACAATGAGGGGACTCTGCGAAACAATCCGAGGAACGTCGGAAACATATCGAAGAACAAGATGCATGAGAATGGCTACTACGGCCAAGAACGCAATAAGCATCGGTTGCGTCAACGTCGAGGGTTTCTTGAGCTCGCCAGCACGCTCAGAGGGCAGGCTATTCGCAATGGCTACGTGAGCATCCATTTCCGGATCCTGTTCAGATGAAACTGGCCAAACCCTTTCAACCCACTTGGAAAACTGTGCGCTTAATCTCCAGAGAAATGCTAGGTGGGTTGACCAACGTATTGTGGATGAGGCAGTGGCGTACCGCCGCCTCGATCCCCGCACTGTGCTGATCACTAATTCCCGGCGGAATCTCTATCTGAATTTGAAAGTCGTTTAATCGAGGTGGATTCGTGGCTTTCTCGGCGGAGACTCGAACAACGCTACCTTCCGCGGCCAGGCGATGCTTCTTCCAGTACTGCGCTGCGTAGAAGCCGGCACAGGTCCCCAAAGAAGCCAGGAGCAGCTCGGGAGGCGTCATGCCTTCATCAAAGCCTCCGTTCTCCGCTGGTTGATCACACACAAGGCGGTGTTGGCGCGCCTTTACTTCGAACTGCACGCCGCCCAGATGTTCAACGGTGACAACTGTAGCTGCCATATAGCCTCCTCGAGTTCGCTGGGCTGTTGTGACCTGTTTCAACTTGAATCTAAGCTCCAGAAATAACAATAAACAGAGACCCAGCGAGAGGTCGTGCCGGTCGTCACGACGCTTTGTGACCTGGGTCACAGCTTCGGGCGCGGGGGCCGTTTATCAAGGAGGTAATTCGCCGGGGCACGAGAGTTATAGGAAGCAGGCGACGATGGAGGAGGGATACATGAGCACACAGGTGACGCAACCCGCCACTGCTGTCATGCCCGAGGTCAGGGCCGATAAGAAACTTTCGCTCAACAAAATCATGGTGTTGACGGACTTTTCAGGAGTGTCCGACCTAGCGCTGGAGTACGCCTTGGCGCTGGCACGGCGCTACAATTCCTGGATCTATCTCACGCACATCCTTTCAACGGATGTCTACCAATTAACGGACCCGCCGCTAGCGGAAATGACCTACAAAAAAATGCGTCAGGCTGCGGAGCAAGGTATGGCGGATATTGTGATTTCCGGCAAACTGCGCGGCGTTCCGCATGAGACCTTGTTGCACGAAGGCCCTTTGTGGCCCACGGTGGAACGCTTGATCCGCGAACACGAGATCGATCTGGCGGTAACTGGGACGCATGGCCTCGGCCAGGTCAAGAAAATCATCATCGGCTCGGTAGCCGAAGAAGTTTTCCGCCAAGCGACCTGTCCGGTGTTGACGGTAGGCCCCCGCACCGAAGCACAAGTGCCGCCTGAAGTGAGCTTGAAGAACATCCTCTTCGCAACTGACTTCGGCCCCGGCGCCGAGCAGGCGGCTAAGTATGCCTTCTCTTTAGCCCAAGAGCACAATGCGCGGCTCACTATGCTCCATGCGGTTGAAGAGGCACGTGCACACACTGAGGAAGAGGTAGAGCGCGTTCGCAAGGTCAACATTCAGAAGATGAAGCAGTTCGTGCCCCCAGAAAGCGACAACTGGTGCAACGTCTCGTTTCGCGTAACTTTCGGTGCGCCCGTCGAGGAAATCCTCACTGAAGCGTGGGAGACGAAAGCAGACATGATCGTTATGGGGGCCAAGACGAGAAAGACGGTCGCGGGCCATGCGCCGCAGGCGACCGCTTACAACGTCGTGGCCAAGGCTATGAGCCCGGTCCTTACTGTCCGCGGCTGAAAACGAATACACCTTGGCTTCGAGGGGTTTCGATCCGACAGTATTTTGCTGAGCGAGATCCTGTTGCGGGAACGGTCTACTACATAACGCTCGGTGTTTTTGCATTGATGCCGCTGCTGCTGGCACGAAAATGGAGTTAATCTGCGCTGGCGCGGCCGTGGGTTTTCTCGGAGGTCAGGCGCCAGCAAGTTCGTGCGATGGCCCAATCCTCTTCGGCGCGGATAATCAAGACGCGTACGCCAGAATCGGGCGCCGAAATGTCCCGATCGGCAGATGAATGAGTGTTCTGTATGTCATCGAGCTTCAGGCCGACAAATCCTAAGTTTGCGCAGGCTGCTCCTCGCACTTCTGCTGAATTTTCGCCGATGCCCGCAGTGAAAACCAACGCGTCGAGGCCACCGAGCACACCAATCATCGCCCCAATGCACGATTGCAGCCGATGAATGAAAACGTCGAATGCGAGTTTTGCTCGCGCATCGCCGCCTTTCATGTTTGCGACAATTTGGCGCATGTCACTCGACGTCCCAGAAATCCCGAGCAAACCTGACCCTGTATTCAACAGGTCGTCGAGCTGCTGCCCGCTCAAGCTATCTTGGCGCATCAAGTAGGTCAGTATTCCGGGGTCGACCGCACCCGAACGCGTTCCCATCATGAGCCCGTCGAGCGGGGTGAATCCCATGGTGGTATCGATACTGCGGCCGCCTTCAATCGCTGCGAGCGAGCACCCATTTCCAAGATGGCACGTAATGAGTTTCAGTAAGCACAAATCACGCCCGAGAAGTTGCGCGGCGCGCTCCGCACAGTATTGATGATTGATGCCATGAAAGCCGTAGCGGCGTATTCCTCGCGACACCCACTCGTACGGACCCGGGTAAACCGCAGCAGCATCAGGCAACTGGCTATGGAAGCTGGTATCAAACACGGCGATTTGAGGAATCACGCCAAACTTTTTTTCGACGATGTCGATGCCTTCCAGTTCCGCGCGATTATGCAGCGGAGCGAATGCTGACATGCTCGCGATAGCGGACCTCACTTCAGCCGTGATGAGGGTTGGCTCCTTGAATCGCTGGCCGCCGTGCACGACGCGGTGGCCAACGAAGTCGATCTCGGACGGGCCAGACACTGATTTCGCATGGCCGGTCCACAACGTATTGAGCAGATGCTCGATCGCATCGACGCGGGACTGGATCTTCACGCGTTGCTGGAGATTTGCCCCCTGTGAAGTCGTGACGTGAACGTCAGCGTCCCCCTGGTTCCATTCGATTTTTCCCTCCCACAAAGCAGTGGCAGGGCTCTGTTGCGAATCGTGCCCAATTTCATACAAGCTGCTCTTTTGGCTACTCGATCCTGAATTCAGCACCAGAATCTTCGTCATGGAAGTCAGTACGGCCATTTCCAATCGCGAATTTCGGGAAGATCGTCGCCGTGCTTGCAGATGTATTGCTTGTGTTCAACGAGCTTATTGCGTAGGAACTGCTTGAAATGCGCGCCGACGCGTTGCAACCGAGGTACGCGGTCAACAACGTCGCCCGCGAGGTGAAACCGGTCCAAATCGTTTAGGACCGTCATATCGAAGGGCGTCGTGGTGGTTCCTTCTTCCTTATATCCGCGTACGTGGAAGTTGTCATGATTGGTGCGCCGGTATGTCAGGCGGTGAATCAGCCAAGGATACCCGTGGTAGGCGAAGATAACTGGCTTATCGGTTGTGAAGATCGAGTCGAACTCACGATCGGAGAGTCCGTGGGGATGTTCAGTCGAGGCCTGGATTGTCATTAAATCAACAACATTGACAACACGGAGCTTGATGTCTGGGAAATGCTTTCGCAACAAATCGACTGCGGCGAGAGTTTCCAAGGTTGGGATGTCTCCGGCGCAGGCCATAACGGCGTCCGGCTCATGATTCTGGTCGGTCGAGGCCCACTGCCAAATGCCGATTCCATTTGTGCAGTGCGTGATGGCCGATTCCATGCCTAGCCACTGCAGCGCTGGTTGCTTTCCGGCAACGATCACGTTTACGTAGTTTCGACTCCGAAGACAATGATCTGCCACGGAAAGCAGTGTGTTGGCGTCTGGAGGCAAGTACACTCGGACAATGTCGGCTTTCTTGTTCACGACGTGGTCGATAAAGCCAGGGTCCTGATGCGTGAATCCGTTGTGATCCTGGCGCCAGACATGGGATGTCAGAAGATAGTTCAACGACGCAATCGGTCTGCGCCAGGGAATATTCCTCGTGACCTTCAGCCACTTCGCGTGCTGATTGAACATAGAATCCACGATGTGAATGAAGGCTTCATAGCAGGAAAAGAACCCGTGCCGGCCCGTCAGGAGATAGCCTTCGAGCCATCCTTGACACATGTGCTCACTCAGAACCTCCATAACGCGGCCGTTTGTTGAGAGATGCTCATCGGTAGGCAGAACCGGTTCCATTGTGACTTTGTCCGTGACTTCATACAGCGCATCGAGTCGGTTGGACGCAGTCTCGTCAGGACCGAAGACGCGGAAGTTTTTGGAGTCCCCGTTTAGTTTCATCACGTCACGCAACAGAGTTCCCAATACTCGAGTCGCTTCGGCAATCTCCGTGCCAGGTTCCCCTACATGAACGGCATAATCACGAAAGTCGGGCATAACAAGGTCTTTCAGGAGTAGCCCGCCATTGGTGTGCGGATTGGCGCCCATCCTGCGGCTTCCGATCGGCGCTTGCTCTGCGAGTTCAGCGACCAGCCTGCCGTTAGGATCGAACAGTTCCTCAGGCCGGTAGCTCTTCATCCAATCTTCCAAGATTTTCAAGTGCCCAGGTTTGGAGAAGTCGGTAACGGGAACCTGGTGCGCGCGCCACGTGTCTTCGACTGGTTTTCCGTCCACCACCTTCGGGCCCGTCCAGCCCTTTGGAGTCCGCAGGATGATCATTGGCCATATGGGGAGTTCTTTCGTACGCTCAGCGCGGGCGTTGTTCTGAATGGCCCCGATTTCGTCCACAACTTCCTCAAGCGTGCTGGCCATAATCTGGTGCATCGCCTCGGGCTCATTTCCTTCCACAAAGTAGGGTTTGTAGCCGTAGCCGGTGAAAAGCTGTGTTAACTGTGTGTCACTCAGACGGCCGAGTATGGTCGGATTCGCGATCTTGTAACCGTTCAGATGCAAGATGGGAAGAACTGCGCCATCGCGCGCAGGATTCAGAAACTTGTTCGAGTGCCAACTGGCCGCAAGTGGTCCTGTCTCGGATTCGCCGTCGCCGACCACACAACAAACCAGCAAGTCGGGGTTGTCGAAAGCGGCGCCATAGGCGTGCGCGATCGAGTATCCTAGTTCACCACCTTCATGAATCGAGCCCGGCGTCTCAGGAGCTACATGGCTCGGAATGCCACCGGGAAACGAGAACTGCTTGAACAACCTTCTCATGCCATCTGCGCTCAAGGGAATGTGAGGATAGAACTCGCTGTAGGTGCCCTCCAGATAGGTATTGGCGACCAAGCCCGGTCCACCGTGGCCTGGGCCTGTGACGTAAATGACGTTCAGGTCGTGCTTCTTGATCAGCCGATTAAAATGAACGTAGATGAAATTCAGGCCCGGTGTGGTTCCCCAGTGGCCTAGCAAACGCGGCTTGACGTTTTCGACTTTCAGCGGTTCCCGCAACAGCGGGTTTTCGTAGAGATAGATTTGCCCTACAGAGAGGTAATTGGCCGCACGCCAGTAGGCATGCATCTTGCGCAGTTCTTCCTGCGAGAGTGGTTGTGGGGATTCAATTGTCTTCGCGGCCCCTGCGGAAACTGGAGTAGCCATGTTCGCCCCTTTGCTGCGCGTAAAGTCGATGCTGCGCGAAGGCCGAGCTCAGCGCAGAGCTAAATTCTAAACCTTCATTGGTGTACAGACCATTAACGCTGAGTGCGCGGGCTCACTTGGCAGTTGGATGTTGCTCACCCGAAAGAAGGAACAAAGTTGTCAGGCGGCGGTAGCCGTTTTCTGGGGTTCCGCTGCTGGGGAAAGCTCGGGCCAAAGCACATTGAGAACAACGCCGCATTGCTCGTCATAGACGAGCGTAAACATCTGGGAGCATCGCTCACAGAGCCAATAGTGCCTGACACCGTGGATGCCACAAGGCGGATCAATTGTTGAACCACTTTCGCCCTGTGAAGTGGGATCGGGCCGAAATCGGAAGAACTTGCCTCCTGCCGTCCAATGAAACGCAGTCGGACAAGCAGGGTTCGCACACTTCGGATGCTGCTTCTGATAGAGAGGAGTCCCTCGGGTAGTTTCCCCAGTTGTGGTCGGTTGTCCAGTTTGATTCTGTTTCGCGGTAGCCCGCTCGTCTTTCAGGTGTTTGATTGTTGCGCGCAGCCAGCCTCCAACCACTTCTTCGGTTTCGACTTGATCGCCGCATGGATAGAGAGAATCCAGAGTCTCACCCGAAGAATCAAACGGGATATGACGGCAAGGAATTTCGGCAGAACGGAATTCCGGTGGCACTAATTGCATCAAGACACAATCGCTGCACGGACCGTGCTCCTCGGAATTGAAGTTCATGCACGTCGGAGAGTCTTCGAAAATAAGCTGGGGTCTCCAACGCGCAGTCGGTAACCGACCGTAGCCTCCATCTTCGAGGAATTGGAGTTCAAATTTGAGAACCTCCAAGAGGTCACGCTCATCTTTCCGCATTTTCCACCTCCTAGACATTCAAAATATGGATTCTGGCGAAAGGAGTTGCTGTAACCATGGTCACGTTAATGCGTGACGGTAATCACAGCCAACACCCCATACACTCCGATAGAAATACTGCTGGAGACTCGACTCGGCGGGCGGATATGCCAAGCGGCTTTCGTTTTGTGTCGCGCAAGGACGGAGGTATACTCCGTGGCAGTGAGCCCATGCGCGCGCCTTACGGCTTAGAAATCATCGAGAGTTGCTTGTCCTGCCCCCACCGCGAGGACCGGCTCTTTTGCAATCTTCCACCTGCGACCGTTCAGAGACTGGCAGCCATTACTTCGCCTGCATCCTATCCCAAGGGCGCCACGCTGTTTGTCGAAGGCCAGGCACCCCGCGGCGTCTTTATCCTGTGCAGCGGCCGCGTCAAGCTGTCTACAACATCCGCAGACGGGAAGGGCCTAATCGTAAGAATTGCAGAATCGGGGGAGGTTCTCGGTTTACCTGCCACGGTCACCGGGAAACCTTATGAACTCACCGCAGAAGTAATCGAACCTGCTCAAGCGAATTTCATTGCCCGGGAAGATTTCCTGGTCTTCATGCGCGAGCATGGCGAAGCCGCTTTGCGCGTGGCACAGCAACTCGGTGAAACCTATCACTCCGCGATTGCGGAGATGAGAACCATTGGTTTATCTCATTCCGCTGGCGAAAAACTGGCGCGTTTTCTGCTTGACCTCTCCGCAAACCATGGCGATGGAAAGGGCGAGATTAGGGTTACGCTCACCCTCACCCATGAAGAAATTGCCCAGATGATCGGAACGTCGCGAGAGACTGTGACCCGGCTGTTCACCGATTTCAAGAAAAAGCAGTTGCTGCAAGTCAAGGGGTCGAGTCTCATCATCAAAGATAAGGCTGGACTCGAGAGCGTCGTTAGTTCGTAGTTTCCCTCTCATCTTCCCGAAGCTTTCCTCTAAAAAAACCTGGACGTGATGCTTGTCACATCAATCGGTGACATGCGTCACCGCAGAGCAACTCAACCACTCGCGAGAATGTGATCCATTGAAGCCTCGAACACGAGTTCGGCAACTCGCCGTTTGATTAGCGGGCGAGATTTTGGAGGACAAGCCAATGAGAAGTCGCGCGGTGAACACCGGCATTACGGCGGGCCTGACGAGCGCGGTAGTCGTGTTTGTGGCGATGCTTGCATCGGTGCCGAAAACTTCTGCGATCCCAGCGTTTTCCCGGAAATATCAGACGTCCTGCACTACGTGCCATAACAACTATCCGGAACTGAACGATTTCGGGGAAGCGTTCAAGAAGAACGGCTTCAAATTCCCCAAGGACGACGAGACTTTCGTAAAGGAGCCGCCCGTTCTCCTTGGCTCGAAGGCGCAAAAGGAAGCCTTCCCAGGAGCTGTCTACCCGGGCGAGATCCCAGGGTTCCTCCCGATAGCCTTCCGGTATTCCGGCAACTTCAATTGGAATGCAAAGCAGCCTGCCCCGATCGCCGCTGCCGGATTCACCCCTCGCACCGACCTTTTCGTGCCCAACACCTTCACCATCATCAGCGCGGGCAGTTTTGGCCAGAATCTGGCATTCTGGATTGACAACGACATTTCGACCAATGGAAGCGGCGCCCTAGGCGGACTCGGTGATGGCTACTTGCGATACAACGACTTGGGCCACAAGTTCGGCCTGCCCCTGAATGCCCTCAATGTCCGTTTTGGTCAATTCGAGCTGGATCTGCCTATATCGCAAGCGCGCACCATCTATCCTTCGGCCTTCGACATCTTTAGCGAGCCGAGCGTAGCCGCCACACCCGGAACGACAAACAATCCCTTTGTTCTGGGAACGCCGCAGCGCGGCATCGAA
Organism: Candidatus Acidiferrum sp.; assembly: GCA_036521695.1. Lineage (GTDB taxonomy): Bacteria > Acidobacteriota > Terriglobia > Acidiferrales > UBA7541 > Acidiferrum. Next base: position 10,577 of record DATDHE010000560.1, read on the forward strand.
TTTGGTGGGTTTCCAAATAACGGCAACTTCACCTGGTCCGTTGCCTTGGTTGACGGAACAAACTCCGCTTACGGTCAGACTTTCCCGTTGCAGGCAAGAAACACAAAAGACGTGTACGTAAGAGTGTCGCAGAGATTCAATCTTGAACGCGATCCAGAAAGCCGGAATGCCGTGCAGGCAGCCGGACCGACTGGCCCCCGTGATCACACTTCCATTCGCTTTGGCGCGTTTTACTACTATGGGAAAAATCAACTGAATCTAGATGGCACAGCGTTTCCGGGGTTCGGCATCTTGAACGAACCTTTTTACCGAGTCGGCGCCGACCTCCGGTTCAAGTATCGCCACTTGGAACTGTTTGGCGTCGGCATGTACGGACGCGACCAGAATTTGGCGCTTGATACAGCGGGGACTGCATTCATCCCGGCAAGGCACGTCACCTTTTCTGGAGGATTCGCCGGCGCTAACTATTGGATCTTTCCGTGGATGATTGGCTACATGCGTTATGACGCCGTAAATTCCCCGACGGACTTTGCGAACGGAACGCCCGCTTCTCAATACACCACGCGGAATCGCTTCAGTCCTGGCTACCAGATTCTCGTCCGCGCGAACATCAAGGTCATTGGCGAATATCAATATCACTGGGGGCAACCGTACACAGACCCGGTGACAGGCAACACCCTATTCTTCCGGCCGAATTCATTCGTGACCGGCATAGATTACGCCTTCTAAACCAATTTGAATTCCAAGGACCGAAACGCAAGAAAAATCCGAATAAGAAAGGTTTGTCATGAGGATCAAGCAACTCGCAGCAAACGCAGCAATGGTCGTGGCTATAGGTTTGGCTCTAGCCAGCGCGGCCAAGGCGAACGAAATCAAGGGCAAGGTAAGCGTACAAGGCATCAAGTCCGCCGAGAACATCGCGGTTTACGTCGATGCCATCCCGGACAAGAAGTTCGAAGCTCCGAAGGAGCCGGTGGTGATCGACCAGCGGAAGATGGCGTTTATTCCACACGTTGTGGCGGTTCAGCAAGGCACCACGGTGGAATTCTTGAATAGCGATCCCGTAGGCCACAACGTCTACTGGCCCTCAATTAGCGGAAACAAGAAGCTGGCGCACAACCTGGGCACTTGGCCGAAGGGCGATAAGAAGCCCTTTCAGTTTAACGATGTGGGTGTCGCATCCTTGCTCTGCAATGTGCATCCGGAGATGTCGGGCTACGTCGTCGTCACCCCTACTCCTTACTTCGCTGTTACCGACAAAGAGGGCAACTTCGAAATCAAGAATATTCCTGCCGGCAAATACACTTTGAAAACTTGGAGCGAGGACGGAAAGCCAACGACGCAAGCAGTGGATGTGAGCGGCGCCACGGCAACGGTAGAACTGACGGTCAAGAAGTAACTGAGACAGGGGCCTGGAATTCCTCGTGAAGAGTCGAACCAAACTTGTGGACGTCGAGTGGCTCGAGTCCAACTTCCCCTGCATGCAGGCCTGCCCCGTCCATACGCAGGCCGGCCGCTACGTCTCCCTCATAGCGCAGGGGAGGTATGAGGAGGCGTATCGTTACGCCCGGGTCCCTAACCCTTTTGCTTCGATCTGCGGCCGCGTCTGCGGCCATCCTTGCGAACCCGCCTGCCGCCGCGGAAATCTGGATCTGCCCATCTCAATTCGCGCGTTGAAGCGCTTCGTCACTGAACGCCACGGGCCGGAATCGCGCAACCCGATCGACGTATTTGCGAACCGGCCGCGCATCGGTCGCACCGAAAAAGTCGCGGTCATCGGTTCCGGTCCCGCGGGAATGTCTGCGGCGCACGATCTGGCCTTGCTCGGCTATCCGGTCACTGTTTTTGAAGCGGCCGCTGTGCCGGGCGGCATGATGCACCTCGGCATCCCGGAATACCGCCTGCCGCGCGATGTTTTACAGGCACAGATTCGCGAAATCCTGGACCTCGGCCCGGAGCTTCGCCTCAATGCGCGGCTCGGCAAGGATTTTTCACTCGAAGATCTTCGCCGCCAAGGCTACAAAGCCATTCTGATGGTCTTCGGCCTACATAGAAGCCGCGATCTCAATCTGCCGGGCAACGATCTCGACGGTGTGGTCAAGGGCATCGACTTTCTTCTGAACGTCAATCTGGGCTATCGCTTCCAGGTCGGCAAGCAGGTTGTCGTCATCGGCGGCGGGAACGTAGCTATCGACGTCGCGCGTTCCGCAATGCGCGAACAATACAAGAATATAGCGGCAGACAAAGGCGGCGAGGTCCTTCCGGATGAACTGACGTCCAGCGAAATGGACGTCGCCATGAAGGAATTCATGGACGTCTCGCGACAGGCGTTGCGCATGGGCGCCCGCGAAGTACACCTGGTGTGCCTCGAGTCCCGGGAGGAAATGCCGGCGGCCGAAGAGGAGATTGAAGAAGGCCTGACGGAGGGGATTAAAGTTCACCCTTCGCTGGGACCCAAGCAATTCGTCGGCAAGCATGGAAAGCTGACCGGTCTGGAGGTGATTCGTTGCACTTCGGTTTTTGACGAACAGCGGCGCTTCAGCCCCAAATTTGCCGAGGGCACCGAGAGCATTATTTCGTGTGACACCGTGATTCTGGCTATCGGGCAGGCTTCCGATCTGTCCTTCCTCAAGGCCTCGGACGGCATTGAGGCGACGCGACAAGGCACTCTCAAGATTGATCCCGCGACGCTGATGACCACGGCACCGGGAATTTTTGCTGCTGGCGACATTGCCTTCGGGCCGCGCCTCATCATCAACGCGGTGGCTGATGGGAAAAAAGCCGCGGAGCAGATTGACAAGTTCCTTCGTGGCTCCGAATGGCAGCCTCAGCCGAAGTTTGTGCAAGTCACAGTTCTCGACCATCACAAAATGGCCGAAGAGTATGACGAGTATTCTCGGCTGGCCGTCCCGACCATTCCGCTGGAGCGGCGCACTGGTCTCGCCGAAGTGGAGACCGGATTCACCGAAGAGCAAGCGCGACGCGAAGCCTCCCGCTGTCTGCAATGCTGGATTAACACCATCTTTGAGGGGACCGAAGCAAACGGCAGCGAATGCATTCTTTGCGGGGGCTGTGTCGACGTGTGCCCGGAGAATTGCCTGCAGCTTGTCCCTTTGCGACAGTTTGAATTCTCAGAGCAAACCCAAAAGCAACTCGCTGCCACGTCCGATGCTCGCGCAAACGAATTGCTTCATCTTACGCCACAAGAATTGGCCACCGCTGGAGGCTCAGTAATGGTCAAAGACGAAACCATCTGCATTCGCTGCGGTCTTTGCGCCGAACGGTGCCCGGTGAATACCATCACCATGGAAGCTTTCGAGATTTTCGATCACGACGGGAGTTTGGTCCAAATCGAGGAAATGGTTCTTCACTCATGAGCGACGCGAAGAATGCTTCAGTAGCCCGATCTCCTCACGCGGTTCCGGGAAGCGATGGAGTGACGCGGCGCGACTTCCTCAACGAGATCACCAAGGGAGCTCTTGGCATTGCCGGCCTTGGTTCGGTTGCCGTGACCTATCAATACTTCTCGCCTAATGTTTTGTTTGAGCCATCCACTACTTTCCGCGCCGGCAATCCTGATCTTTATCCCGTGCATTCGGTCACGTTTCTTCAGGACCAGCAGGTTTACATTGTGCGGATGGCTGAAGGCTTCTACGCCGTCTCTGCTGTTTGCACGCACCTCGGCTGCATCACCCAATGGAAACCGGATGCGAACATGATTGCCTGCCCGTGTCACGGCAGCAAGTTCAAGCCCGACGGCGTAAAAATCGAAGGACCCGCTCCGCGCCCACTTCCCCACTTTGCAATCTCGCTTACCACCGATGGCGAATTGCTCGTGGACAAGCTGCAAATCATGAAGCCTTCTCAGGTTTTGAAAGTCTGAGGGAACGATGGCCACGACCCTTCACTCCGCGCTCCAAAGCCTTCGCGAAACCAAAGTGTGGAAGTCTATCTTCCGTCGCGGCCCGGCCAACACCAATCGAACGCGCAGCCTAGCTGTTTTCGGCAATCTCTTCCTGCATTGGCTGCCGGTCAAGGTTCGCGAAAAATCGCTTCGCGTCCGCTCTTCTTACTACCTCGGATCGATCTCGTTCCTCCTTTTTATCGTTCTGTTTGTCACAGGAATTTTGCTGATGTTTTATTACCATCCCGCCGCACCGCACGCGTATCGCGACATGAAAGACCT
>DATDHE010000561.1:0-6080 GCA_036521695.1 Candidatus Acidiferrum sp.
TTGGAAAACCATACTCCCGAGTATGCCAATCATAGGAGCGGTCCCATCATTAGACGACGCGCACCGTATCGGATAGCCATATATGAGCGCTTCGCGCGAAGGATTAGTCTTCAAAAAGTCAATTTTCGGACGGGCTCCTAGCCTGTCCAAAATTGGGTAGAGAGCGTCCTTTCGAAGCACGTCCGGGTCCAGTGCCGACCCGACCTTCTTGCAGAACACGAAGTCATCCGGCCCACGATGCAGCGAGTTCTCACGGTGATTCCTGAGAGTCTCGTTTAGGGCACTTCCCAAAGGGATATCTCGCGTGCTTGCCGTCGTCTTAGGCGAGAGAAGCTGGCCTCGCCATAGACTATGCTCGATTCGGAGTATTCTTCGCTCCAAATCGATGTGCTTCCATTTCAACGCCAGCACTTCACCCAACCTCGTCCCGGTTAGGGCCACACAGTCGAAAAATGCTCGAAGGCCTGTCGGAGCCGCGCTCAGAATATTCAGCAATTGAACGGGAGACCAAATCGGCTTCTCGTGCTTATCGACTGTTGGTTTGTGTCTATTCCGAATCGGCGAACGATCGATCAGGTCATTGTCCAGTGCAAGCGACATGATTCCCTGTAAGACCAAAAGCAAGTTGCGGACAGTCTTTCCCGAGAGCCCGCTCTCCACTTTTGTCTGGATGAATCTCTCGACGTGCAGTGGGATGACCTCATCAATGCGAAGCTCGCCGAAGACAGGCAAGATGTGCAGCTCCAAGATCGAATCGTAATTCTTTTTCGTGGATGGCTTCACACCTTTGCGCTGCAAGTAAGGCTTCCACCAGGCATCTACGAAAGCTCTAAGGTTCAGTTCCGAGCCTTCAGGCTTGGCGAAGGATGCCCCGCGGATTCGTTCTTCTAAGACGGCACGGGCTGCTTTCTTTCCGGCAAGCCCGTACAACGTCTCGGCTTTTTGATTCCACTTCCCATCAGCCGACTTCACCCGATAGCGTATTTTGAAGACAGCACCGGACCGGGTTGAGATCGGCTTTGACACATGGCCTTGCTGATACGATTGACGACGAGTCACTGTTTTTTCTCCTTTCGTTTTTGTGACCCGTCTTTGCCTCTCATTTTGATATACAGCATTCCTCCATTCCGCAGGACAGAAGCAACGGATTCCCCCAGGTCGCGAGCCTTGCGTGAAAAGAATGCTGTCTCGCGGGGCGATAGTCTGAGTGGAAACAATTTGCTACGTCGGTCGTGATGCGTTATGCGAGGCCTGCCCATATCAGTTGTAAATGTATATACACTTACGATTGGGGTCAAGGAATACTGAACGCCACCCTGCCCGCTTTCAGAGAGTGTGCGCGACATGGTTTTCATCGTCCTAACTGCTCCAAGACTCTAGGCCATGAGAACCGCAAATACTTTCCGAGACGATAGCCTCCAATCGCGTCGGCATGGTTGTAAACCCAGTTGCGGCTGACCGATAGGCGTGTCGCCACTTCATCAACTGTCAGGAGTTGGTCATCCGTTCTCTTCTCCGCTGTGGCCGCCCGGTTTGTGGCGGCATGTGCGGGTACGTGCAACTCATTCGGTGCGTCATCAACAACGTTCGCATTAGCGCTGACCACGAAGAGTGGGGCTAACCTTACGACGAAGTTGGTCCTAGCTCACCAGTTCGGAACAAGTTGGAAAGTCTCTACCTTGGACAAAGCGGACGGACCTGCTCCTGTGGTCTGGAGCGACAAGCCGGGTGAATACAGGGGTGTCTATCAACACAAGATTCGTGCAACCAGGCCGGTCATCGTGTTCTGTGGGTATTCGTCCTGGGCGGTTCTCTACGCCTGGACTGACAGCAGGATAGCTAAGCTCTGGCTCCGCGATTAGCCTCGTTCAAGGTGCTTCCGCTGGCGGTTACCGGGCAGCGCCGCAGAGCGCGGGAGAGCGGTGCCTGCGGCACCGGGATGGGGGGTGACACGTCACCCCCAGAGTGGTGTTGCATCGGGCTGGAAATGCAATGCAACTCATTCTCGCCCGCGCAGAAGGGCTGCGATGATGCGAGGATTGCGGCGACCGTGAACTATGGCCAGGACAAGGAGTGGTTTTTCATCGGGTGCGTACGCGATCAGAAAATCCCGTAAGGAATGAAAACGCAGCGGTCGCGAAGTCAGGTCATAGCGTCTGTGACCTGCTTGTGGATACGGGACTAAGGCGCGAATCGCTTCATAGATTTCCTCAAGCACGCGGTCAGCTGCGTCTAAATTGTCAGCAGCGATATATTCCCAGATTTCGTTTAGATCTGTGAGCGCGTTTGGATGGAGAACAAATCCGGTCATGAACGGCGATGGTCTTGGCTCTTCTGGCGCAGTCGGGCAAAGGCCTCTTCGCCGTCCACGGGCTGAATCCGGCCGCTCTTTATGTCATCGTAGCGGCCATCCAGCATGTTGCGCACCTGGCTTAGCTCTGCGAGGTACCCGGCCATTGCGTCCTCGACGAGTTCATCCGGCGCGCGGCCAGTTGTCGCGGCAAGCTCTTGGAGACGAGATTCCGTTTCGGGCTTGAGGTGCACTACCATAGTAGTCAGTCTAGAGAGGACCTGAGGAACTGTCAAAGCGATTTCGATGAGGGGTGGGTTGGACTGCTGACCCGATCAGGTGATTCATTTTGGAAGTTTCTCTCGACAATTCAATGTTCTTTAGTGCGACTGCCAACTCTTCAGAGGAATCGTATTACCGCGCCAGATACTACGATCCGAACGCTGGGCGTTTTGTCAACGAAGATCCGATTCAATTTGCGGGCGGAGCTAATTTCTACGCATACGTCGACAACAATCCGAGCCTGTTCATCGACCCTTCTGGATACTGTCCGAATGGTTATCGTCCATTAAACGACGATGAGAGGCAGCGCCTTATCCAAGCTGCATTGAGTGACAGGTGGAACGGATGGGGCTTCGATCCCAACTTGAAGGTTGACGAAGAACATAAGCGCATTGCCTGTTCGGCTTTCGTCTTTATCAATCTACAACGAGCGAACATTAAAGTCCCATGGACTTCAGCCTACAATATTAACAAAGGGGCGCCCAATTACTTTCCAATCAAACCACAGGATCTCAAGCCTGGTGACCTACTCCAATTCGACACCGGCGGGGGCCACCTTGCGATATCAACTTCAGCAGATCCAATAAATGGATATAACTTTGTTGGCAGCCAGACCAGCACAGGACCAAAAGAAGTAAAGAATTGGACAGGAATTCCTTATTGGACGCAGAGAATTGCGGGTTACTACCAAATCTGTCTGCCCGGGAATTGAGGTGGGGAACGTGAGTGCATTATCTAAGGTTTCGAAGATCGCGCTTGCAATTCTAGTCCTGTGGACCAGAGCGAGCGCCCAGCAAGCGCCATCGCCTCCGACTCCTGACACTCCACCTTGTGTGGGTTTCCTCTTGCCTAACCTGAATGCTCCCTCTAAGGGACAGCAGAATGGGCTCGGAGATGTCTTTGCATCCTGCTGGGGAAGAACAATGCAGCTGACGAAGACTGGTGACATTTCGTCATGGGCCCTCGATTTCAAGAGCAACCGGTTGTTGCTGATTCGAGCCAGTCACCCTGAGAATCAGTCAGCGGCTGAACTAGTCATGGTGACGCTGAACCCGTGGAAACAAGAGAAGAATTTGGCTGTGAAATCCAAATCCTTCCTTGTTGCAAGCTGCGGCACTGTGCTACTGGTCGACCCGTTGGCACCCGAGCCGAAGATCGTCGATGCCATTTCGGGACTAGATGTCAAGCAACAGGCAGGTGCTGCACAAATTCGCTGTGATCGCAACGGAGGAACAATTGCGAGCCTCCAAGGCGCAACATCCATTAGCGGTGGACCATTGTTGCTTAATGGAAAGGGCTTGAGCACGACAGTAGCTGATTTTGATGTCAGTCCGAACGGTCGGTTCGTTGCGTTCAATGAGGACGATAGTCTTTGTATTTACGACAAGGAGTCAGACTCAAAGTCATGTTTACGCGATTTTCGACAAGTCGGACGTATGTCAATCTGGGATGATGGAACAGTAGTGGCCGCGGCTGAAACCTCCCAGGCATGTCCACTTTCGCAACGGCTTACGACCGAACCAGGTGGGCCCACATGGCCCTGCCCAGCACTGTTCGAATGGCGCAAGGGTGCAAGAGAGAGTTTGATCCAATTCTTAGCTACGAACCCTCAGATGCTGCCTCCCGCTAATGGAAAATTTCTTCTTTCGCGAAACCAATGAGTAATGGCCTGCGTATCCGCTTTCGAGAAGCCCAAATCTTCGAGCGACGGCTCAGCTGGCTTGGGAGACGGAGCGTTAGGCAAACCCTCGGCAGATGGCGCGGCTAGTATCAGCGCGAGCGTCTGTGGAGCGCCCGCAGTCAGTGTGATCTTGGCAACCACCGATCCGATGCCCTCAAGTGCAGCCGTCACCTCGTAATCGCCCGCGGCGAGACCCTCGAGACTATAGCGCCCATTAACATCGGTTTGGATTTCGGAGGATTGTCCGCTGGCTACGTTCTTCACAGAAACTTTGACGTTGGCCAAGGCCTTTCCGCCGGCATCGGTAATAGTGCCCGAGAGCGTGCTGGTGGATTCCTGTGCGACCAAGCAACTCGAAGTGAGCAGAAAACCGAGGACCGCCGCAAAGACAAGCTTCGCCGAGATTACCCTCATGGATCGTCTGTCCTTTCCCGGTCGAGGCCACAGACTACTCTGGTTGCGGAGATGCAGCAATCACGGCTTGGGATGTCTTCAACTAAAGCCCGTGCACTTCCCGTTCGCTTGCATTTTTCGGTGCTTCGAGACTTCTGCGTCCCGCCGAAGAATCTAGGCCACGGTCTTCACTAGCACCTTCCCCCCGAAAAACCTGTGTCAATCTATCGTTTTTATATCCAGAAAGCCCTGCTCAAACCACAATCTATCCTCATCATTGGGCTGCGGGCCCACGTTCCGCCCTGCTTCCATGCCGCCTTAGTACATTTTAGAAATCACTGAGGTGGTGCTAGCCAAATGGCCTTTCTCAGCCTGGGCGTCCCACGGTTGCTGTGCACGATCCTGTTCGAGTCGCTGAATGGTTTCACGAAGCCAGTTCGCTACTGCTGTTTCCAGCTCTTCCTGTGTGCCCATGCGGTAGAACGTATCAACGGTATATCCTTCGGGGTTTAGAGGAATGTGCCGGCACGGAATTTTCTCTTCTCGGCAGTCCTGCGGCACGAACTGCATCAAAAAGCACCCACTGCAAGGCAAGAAGCGTTGCTGTCTGCCGTAGTTGATACAGGTGGGCGAGTCTTCAAAGATGAATTGGGGCCGCCACGGAGCTCTGAGCGCCTGCCGGTATCCTCCTTTTTCCAGGAATGCAAGCTCGGCCTTCAGAACTTCAAGAACTGGCGGCTTGATGATTGGATATGCGCCCATTGCACTTGCCCCCGTGTTGCAACGTCAGTGTCATTACTTTGGTGCAGGATTGCTGTGCTCTGAATTACGCGGCGCTGTGATGTGTGTCGCAGCCGAGTTCCCAGTCAGACGGATTAAATTTGCTTACGAAGGAGCGTAAGCATTCACTGTCGGTTTCTTCGTCTCAAGGGCTCGACACCAATGTAGACTGGCCTGTTCTCAGGCAGAGGATGGGTGGGGCAAGCCATGATCATCACGCGAATGCGCAGCAAGGAATGCCGCGAATTTCTAAGCCGGGTCGGATTCGGCAGGCTAGGCTGCTCACTGAACAACCGCCCTTACATCGTTCCACTCTACTTCGTGTTCGAATTCGCTCGGTTGTACTGCTTTTCGACGCTTGGGCAAAAGGTCGAATATATGCGCCAGAACCCCCTCGTCTGCGTGCAAACGGACCAAATTCTTTCTCACGACGATTGGGTAAGTGTCGTCGTTCTGGGCAAATACGTGGAAATTCCAAACACGCCGGAAAACGCTAAGGGTCGCGAGCACGCTCGCACGGTGCTCACAAAGCGCGCGCTTTGGCGGCAAAGTGGTTACACGGCGACGCAGACGCGCCGACAATCAAAGCCGGCGGTTCCTGTTTATTACTGCATTCAAGTTGAGCAAATTACTGGCCTGCGAGCTTCTCCCGAT